>JAAZNS010000430.1 GCA_012798185.1 Chloroflexota bacterium
AAGATCAAAATCGCTGGCGGCGCGCTGGCTGGAATGTATATGGCATTGAATTTAAATTCTGAAAAAGCCTATTGGCTGGGAACCTATGAAGTAGATTTGCAGCGCGCAATTTCCGATCTGGTAAAGCCGGGCATGATTGCCTATGACGTTGGTGCCAATATTGGTTATGTGACGCTGATGTTGGCGCGGGCAGTGGGGGAATCGGGGAAGGTATTTGCCTTTGAGGCGCTTCCCAATAATTTCAAACGCCTTACTGATAACGTGCATGCTAATAAATATGATAACCGGGTGATATTATCGGATAATGCTGTCATCGATGGCTTTCGGCAAATTGATTTTTGGCGAGGTCCCTCCGCAGCCATGGGAAAAGCCGAAGGGTCTGCCGGACGGAAGGATCTATCCTATTCGGAAAGCATTACGGTTCAGGGAATCAGCCTGGATGGATTTGTATTGGGTCAAAAACATGCGCATCCCGATGTGATTAAAATGGATATTGAAGGCGGTGAGGTATTGGCATTACCAGGCATGGAACGAATATTAAAAGAGATTAGCCCCATTATGCTTTTAGAACTCCATGGACCTGAAGCAGCCAGCATATCCTGTAAAATTCTAAAACAAGCAGGATATCGTATTTGCCGTATGGCTCCTTCTTATCCAATCGTCAACGCTATCGAAGAATTGGATTGGAAAGCATATCTGGTAGGATTGAAAACGTGACCGAAAAAATCTCATGTCACGTAGGTTTACAACAGCGGGTACTTCCGGCGTATCGCGTGCCATTTATTGAGGCGCTGGGGGCTGCCTGTGTGAATGGGCTATCCGTTTTTGCCGGGCAACCTCAAAACAGCGAGATGATCGTTTCAGCAGAACGACTGAATCATGCGCAAATCACGCGGGCAACTAATTATCACTTTTCACATCCTGCTTCAACGTTCTATTTATGCTTGCAGGCGGGAATTTTAGAATGGTTGGAAAAACAGCAGCCCGATGTCTTGATTATCGAGGCAAATCCACGATATTTAAGCAACTGGCGGGCTGTTCGTTGGATGCATCAGAAAAAACGCCCGGTGATTGGATGGGGGTTAGGCGCACCGCCAATAACAGGTGTTTTTCCAAATTTGCGGTACAGGGAACGGCGAACGTTAATCCGTCAATTAGATGGCGTGATTGCCTACAGTCAGCGAGGCGCTCAGGAATACCAGAGTATGGGTATCAATCCCAGGGCTATTTATGTTGCCTCAAACGCTGTTTCGCCAAAACCACAAAAACCTCCTATTGAGCGTCCTGATACTTTTATCGGAAAACCAAACGTTCTTTTTGTCGGCAGGTTGCAGGAACGCAAAAAGATCGATAATCTGTTATTTGCCTGCGCTAAATTGCCCGAAATGCTCAAGCCTAAACTGGTTATCGTCGGTGATGGACCTACCAGGCAAACATGGGAAAACCTGGCTCAGGAGGTTTATCCTGGGGCTGAATTCGTTGGCGCTAAGCATGGGGCGGAATTGGAATCTTATTTTAACCAGGCTGATCTGTTTGTGCTGCCAGGTACCGGCGGGTTGGCAGTCCAGCAAGCCATGGCATACGGATTGCCGGTGATCGTTGCCCAAGGCGACGGCACCCAGGATGATCTGGTGCGTCCTTCAACGCCTTATCAGCCAGGCAACGGCTGGATAATTATTCCAAATGATGTTGACGCATTAACTGCCGCGTTGATGGCTGCTTTAAGTGATGTGAGCGGTTTACGCCAAAAGGGGAGAGAGTCTTACCGGATTGTAATGGATGAAGTTAATGTCGAGAATATGGTGAAGGTATTCCTTAAGGCGATAAAATCGGTAATCAATAAAAAATAAACCAGAAAATATGTTCTAATTATGCTAAAATAATAAAAAATGACCAGAATTAGAGCAAAGAAGGAAGGTAAAAATCATGAAAAAAGACATCGTTTCCCCTGTGAAAGATCCTCTTGCCTGGTTATTATCACCAGAAAATCCTTCGGTGCGGTACTACACTCTGGTTAAATTGTTGGATTGTCCTGTTGAATCACCCGAAGTGCAGAAAGCCCGTCAGGCAATCATGGAAAGCCAGCTGGTTCAGGCAATATTGGCATTGCAGGATGCCGATGGCTGGTGGGGGGAGCATGATTCAGCCCTTAATCCGATGTATCGAGGGACGATATGGCAGTTGGGCTACCTGGCGGAACTGGGCGCCGATATCTCTAATACTGCTATCCGGCGGGGGGCTGAAGTGGTATGGCGTAATGCGCAAGGTGAACACCTCAATTTCCCCAATGTGAGCAAAATTTACCATAAATTTTATCCCGAAGATATGCCCTGCATGGATGGGATGGCTTTGTGGGCATTGATCCGTTTGGGGTATGGACTGGATGACACACGTGCAGCTAAAGCGGTTAGTTTTATCAGCAAGGCGCTGATCGATTCTGAGATGCAGTGCACGTTCAATGTAAAACTTCCCTGTGCCTGGGGCGGGGTAAAAGAATTGCGGGCGCTGGTTGCTGTTCCAAAAGATCAGCGCAAGGGTGATATCCAATCTGCTATCGAAAAATCTGCAAATTTCTTCCTGGATTGCAACCTGGCGCAAGCGGATTTCCCAAGAAAGCCCAAAGCCAATGTCAGCCAACACTGGTTCAAGTTGGGTTTCCCACGCAATTATCAAAGCGATTTGCTCGAGATGGCTGTAGCACTTGCGGACGCTGGGTATGCCAGGGATCCGCGTTTCAAACCGCTGGTGGATTTCCTCCTTTCCAAGCGCCGGGCGGATGGTACCTGGAAATTAGAGGAAACGCTTCCGAAAATGGCTGTACCTTTCGAGCAAAAAGGTCAGCCTTCGCGCTGGATTACCTGGCAGGCATGGTATGTATTAAAATCTGCCGGAGTGGACTTTCCAGAGAAATAGCGGGTCAAAAGAATCGTATGCGCATGCTTTTTGTCGCCGATGGGCGCTCTCCCATTGCTCAGAACTGGATCGAATATTTTTTACAAACCGGGCATGAAGTACACCTCGCATCGACATATCCATGCGATCCAGATATACGTCTGGCATCGTTTATCGTCATTCCGGTGGCTTTTGGTGCAGCAGCCGGGGAGCAAAAAGACGACATCGTTACATATTCTCCAACGCCACTCCCTTATCCAATTTTAGACGATGAAGGGGGTAAACGTGGGGATGATAAAACCGGTGTACGTTTAACATTCTCTCTGCCCGCGCCTCCTAAAAAATCCCTGCTGCGTTCTTTATTGCCGGTTGGGCTACGCACAGCCATCAGGCAAAGGCTAGGACCGAGCACCCTGCCATCAGCTTCCCGGCGGTTGAAGCTGTTGATCTCTTATGTGCAGCCGGATTTGATACACGCCATGCGTATTCCATATGAAGGCATGCTGGCAGCATTAGCGCAGCCATCCTGTCCGCTGCTGATTTCGGTGTGGGGCAACGACTTAACCCTGCATGCGCCGTCGACACACCAGATGGCAAAGCTTACCCGGCAGGCTTTGCAAAGCGCTACGGCATTGCACACCGATTGTGTAAGGGATCTACGTTTAGCTGCCTGCTGGGGATACCCGGCGAGAAAGCCTGCCCTCACGGTGCCTGGCGCCGGCGGTGTCCGCCGTGAATTGTTTAAGATTAAACCAAATGTAAAAACCGGGGTGGATAAGAATTTTCTGGTGATCAACCCGAGGGGTATGCGCGCCTATGTAAGGAACGATACATTCTTTCAAGCCATTCCCGCGATTTTAAAGCAAATTCCGCAGATGCATTTTATATGTCCCGGAATGGCTGGTGAAGTGGAAATTTTAAATTGGGTGGAAAAATTGGATATTTCCCGCTCGGTTACACTGATCCCGCATCTTACCCGGGCAGATATGGCAACGCTTTTCTCCCAATCCGATATTGCGGTATCAATTACCGAGCACGACGGCACGCCCAATACACTGTTGGAAGCTATGGCTTGTGGTTGCTTTCCCATTGCCGGAGATATCGAAACTTTGCGGGAGTGGATCACACCTGGGATAAACGGCTTGCTTGTACCACCTGGTGATGCGCAGGCTTTGGCAGATGCGGTGATATTGGCATTCATGCAACCTGACTTATGCAGCCGTGCGCGTGAGGTAAATCTTCGGCTGGTTGAGGAAAAAGCCGATTATGCAAAAATTATGCCAAAAGCCCTTGCATTTTATGAATCTTTGATTCAATAGCAAATTTATCG
>JAAZNS010000431.1 GCA_012798185.1 Chloroflexota bacterium
AACAGCACCAGCACCTGGTGGTATATCAAGAATCCAAGTAACCCGGGAGGGTTCTGTTGGATTTGGGGTGAAACAACCTCGGTAACCGGAAATATTGCCGCCCTACAGGTATTGACCCCGCCGCCGCCTCCGCCAACCTCCACTTCAGAAACCGGCTCAAAATTCAGCGCTTCTTATTCGAATGTTCATAAATGCAGCGGTGACCGTTATGCATTTTTTAAGGTCACCAATAATGGCGGTAAAGATCTGGAATCAGCCAGCATTAAGATAAAAGACGAAACCGATGATGAAACTCTGTCTACCTGGTCTAGCAACAAGCCATGGCTTTCCAGTGGTAGCGATTGTGAAACCGAGGATACACTCGAATCGGGAGAAACCGGATACCTGGCTGGGCTTATCGGCTCTGGTAATAAAGACCATTCCGCCAAAGCAACATTATACATATGCACCAAAGAAGACCTGGATGGATCGTGCGAAACCATCGTAATAAAATTCACAATCCCGTGATATCGATAATCAGGGGCAGCCATCAACAAAAAAGCCTGCCAGTTTTAATACTGGCAGGTTCGCTGATTGTAGGAACCCTGCTTTTTTCAGCCTGCAATATGCCGCGCAAAGGTGCCACAAAAACGGTATCCGGCGCTGGTCTCATTTATACTGCTGCTGCTCAAACCCTGGCAGCTGAAATTGCTATTTCCACAATCTCCCCTGGGCAGTTGGCAACACTTCCCCCCACCTATGCTTTTCCAACTGCAATTCCTACCAACACACCCCGCCAACCCACCGAAACAGAATACTATTACGAAGAAGAAGCTCCACCCCCGCCGCCTCCCACAGCTGTCCCCTGCGATTATGCCACTTATGTAAAAGATGTGACTTACCCCGATAATACCGAATTGGCAGCCGGGACGGTTTTTACCAAAACCTGGCGCCTGCAAAACAGCGGCGCCTGCACCTGGACTAAAGATTACGCCATCGTCTTTATCGACGGCGATGATATGGATACGCCTTCTTCAGTTGCCTTACCCCATTCGGTACGCCCCGGGCAAACCGTGGATGTTTCTGTGGGGCTTAAAGCTCCTGATACAATCGGCACCTATCGCGCTGAATATAAACTGCGCAGCGATACAAACCAGGTATTCGGATTGGCAGGTAATAAACCTTTTTGGGTTCAAATTAAGGTCTCAGCAGCCACAGGATTGCGGTTAGATTTTATCTCCAAAGCCAATTCCGCCGATTGGATCAGCGGTTTGGGCAGCCCTCCTGGAACAGATCTGGATTTCAACGGCGCAGAGGATAATATCGAAGGTGTAGCAAAAATTAAAGACGGGGTAAAGCTGGAAGATGGTGCCACCTCTGCAAAAGTATTATTGACATATCCGAAACACGAAAATAACGGTTTTATTCTGGGATTATTCGATGAATATACCGTGCAAAAAGGCGACCACTTCAAAGCCCGCCTAGCTTTTATGTTATCGGGCGATACCTGCAGCGGCGGGGATGTAAAATTCCAGCTGGCTTATAAGGATAATCAGGGATACCATCTCATCAAGGAATGGAATAAAGTCTGTGATGGTGCCCAGATGCCCGTGGATGTAAACCTTTCAAATCTCAAAGGCAAATCCATCCGCTTTGCCTTGGTCGTTTTGGCTAATGGCGATCCAGCCAACGACTGGGCAATTTGGAATTCTGCGCGTATCGAACATCCGTAAGATACGCATGAATCCAGCCTTAGGGAATAAATTAAATCTACCATCCCCTGGTGAATTACCGACTCAAATTTTACTGGATACAAAAAAAAAAAGACTCTATCCGGCAGCCAATAGATACTCATTTACCATTAATCAGGGTAGTGTAAAATTGGCGGAGTAAGTTATGCGAAATAACTAATATGTCTGAAAGTCAGACTTGTTTGCATAGGAGTTGAAATGGCTAGAAAAAACAATTCTCTGTGGGTTATATTGACCACGGTTTCGATTCTATTTAGTGGATGTCAATCAAAACCCGCAGAGCCTACAGCGACTAGTGTTGATCCTGCGGCAATCTTTACGGCTGCAGCAGAAACAGCGGTATTTTTACAAACGCAATCGGCGGCTCTTACGCCAAGTGCAACGCCAACTTATACTTCAACGCCTGTAACACCTACAGTCACGCCCACCAATACCTTAACCCCTACTGTTGCCAGCAGCGTCGCCGTTGCAGGTGTTTCGCCAGATAAAGCAGAATTTGTCAGCGATGTTACCGTTCCCGATGAAACACAGTTCGCACCAGCACAAACTTTCAGAAAAACCTGGCGAATTAAAAATATCGGAACTACCACCTGGACAACATCATATTCCTTGGTCTATGCCACCGGCAATCAGATGAACGGTGCAGCTTCGGTGTCATTTCCGAATGATGTGGCACCCGGAAGTACGATTGACCTATCGGTGGATTTTACTGCCCCAATGCAGCAAGGGCGGTATGTCAGTTATTGGATGTTGCGCAATTCTAGCGGGAAAAATTTTGGGGTGGGACCTAACGCTGATCAGCCGATATATGTTGTGATTAATGTGGTTGGTAATGCAACGGTTACCCCCACTTCCGGCACAGTGACACCCGCCACAGCTACCGTTACTACAGCAGCTAACGCAACCAGCGCACCCACAGCTACTGCGACAATCGCTGTTGCAGCGCCAACAGCGACGACTGCCTCCTCCGCTAAAGTGGGCAATTTAGGCATCAGTGTCAATACAACCAACTATACTGGTCCGTGCAAACCATATCAATTGACCGTGCCGGTTTCCTTCAGTGTATATGAAACAACCACCGTGTCATTTGAATTGATCGCCGGATCGGATACGGGTGGCATGAACAGGGTGATCATGCCCTCACCAAAGACGGTGGAGAATATGGCACCCGGAACATACCCCGGGCAATATACGGTGAATGTACTTGACTCAGCCAGTGGTTGGCTGCAATTCCATATTATTTCGCCCGACGATTTATATTCATCGAAAGTCAATATCTTGATTATTTGCCAGTAAAAATGACCGGGGGTAACTGTGACGCTGACCCAAGCCATTTTGACTGAAGCCAGACGCCTTGGGTTTGCCCTGGTTGGCGTCACAACCCCCGACCCCCCCCCTCATTATCAGGTATTCGAAGATTGGCTGAAAGCGGGCAGGCATGCTGAAATGGCATACCTGGAGAGTTTGCGTTCGCGCCAGCGCCGGTCAGATCCCCGGCAAATTCTGCCAGATTGTCGCTGCATTCTGGTATTAGGAATATCCTATCCGCCATCACTGGATAAACCCTTGCAGAATGGTTTGCCAGCATCAGTAAAGCAAGATGTTCCAGGTTTTACACCGCTACGCGGGCAGATTGGGTCATATGCCTGGCAGGAGGACTATCACCTTTGGCTGCCGCATCAGCTAAAAACCCTGGTCGCTTTCATTGAAAAACAAGCCGGTAAAACGGTGAGCCATGCGTGTTATACCGACAGCGGACCAATTTTAGAACGAGATTTAGCGCAGCGAGCCGGTTTAGGCTGGATCGGTAAAAATACCCAGCTGATCAATCCGCAATATGGATCTTTTATATTGTTAGCAGAAATCCTCCTGGGAATCGAACTAGAAATCAGCACGCCTTTCGAAGCTGACCGCTGCGGCACATGCCAGCGCTGCCAGGAAACCTGCCCCACTGCCTGTATCTTGCCCAACCGAACACTTGACGCCTCAAGATGTATTTCATATTTAACAATTGAATTACGCAGCATTATTCCTGCTGAACTGCGCCCACTCATCGGAAATTGGATTTTTGGCTGCGATATATGCCAGCAAGTTTGCCCCTGGAATCGGCGGATTTTCGCTTCTGGAGGCGAGAAGAACTTCTCCTGCCAATCGGAAAAGCTTTACCCTGATTTGATCGAATTACTTACACTCGATGCCGAAACCTTTTCCCATCGATATAAAAATAGTCCCATAAAACGCGCCAAACGGGAAGGCTTTGTGCGTAATGCTGTAGTGGCGTTGGGTAACCTGCTGGCGCACAACCCCACCCATGAGCAAAGAACCCGGGCAATACAAGCATTACACAAAGCAGCGCAATCCGATCCCTCACCGTTGGTTAGGGCTCATGCCGCCTGGGCGCTGGATAGGGCAGGCGAGTGAAATACCCTTTAGTTGGCTGCCTGCGCTGAACAAGATCAATGATAAAAAAATGAACGGGTGTAATAACTGCACAAACTATAATAGAATAGCCCTTATTTGAAATATTTACCCCACACCCCAAATATAGAATTTCACCCAAGCTGGCTGGGGTGTATTTTTAAAAAATCGGTATAATGGATTAATCACCTGCCAACTATGACTTCGAATTTTCACATTTCTCAACACTGCCTGCTGTTCATACTTCTAATTTTTGCTTTTACAGCCTGTCAGACTATAGCACCCCCCTCTTTGCCAACGCCGGCACGCCAACAATCCTCAAACCCAATACAAACTGCGGTGCCGAGCCTTCCCACAGGTGAATTTCCAACTCGAACGCCCCCTTCTCCCGCCCCTCTCCCTACTAACACTACAACCCCTACACCACTGCCCGTCACCACCCTGCTTTTCACGGGAAATATCGTTCCGGCGCGCTGTGTGCAAGAGCATATCGATGCAACCGGAGACACCGACTACATTTACGCAGAAGTGAAAGATATCATCAGTCAGGTGGATATCGCCGTGGGCGTCTTCAACGGCACGATGAGCGATTACCCAACCCACACTGGTTGTGTGCCGACTTATGTGCTGGTAGGCAGCCCAGATAATGCCGACGCTATGCAGCGTGCTGGTTTCGACGTGATGAGTGTGGCTACCAACCACATCAAAGATTGTGGAAAAACCAATTGTGGAGACCGGGCGTTTTTCGATACCCTCGATAATTTGCACAGGGTGGGGATTCTCACCGTAGGGGCTGGTAAAAACGAGCAGGAAGCCTTGCAGCCAGTGGTCGTTGCTGCCAACGGCGTACGTTTTGGCTTCGTTTCCCTGGGTCAGCTACAGCAGGGCGGTGTATTTGCCACCTCCGAAAAAGCTGGCATCGCCGAATTGAATAGTGAGAATATCCGGAAAGCTATCGAAGCAGCCAGAAAGATTGCTGATGTCGTCATTTTCATGCCCCACTGGGGTCCGGAGGAAGTATCAACCCCCAATTGGATTCAACGAAACCTGGCTCATGAGATCGTAGAAGCCGGCGCCGATGTGGTGGTGGGCAACCACACCCACCTGGTGCAGGGGCTGCAGGAAATATCCGGCGTACCTGTATTCTACGGGTTAGGCAATTTTGTCTTCGACCAATGGCAGCGCGATCATCAACAAGCGGTGATGTTAAAAATTTCGTTTCAGGGAGCTAAATATTTGAGCTATGAATTCATCCCTACACGGGTAGAGAAAAATGGCACAGTCCATCTTGCCGGAGAAGAAGAAGCATCTGAAATACTCGAAAGAATTGAAAACGCCAGCTTAGACCTGCGGTAACCAGTTTTTGGTTTTCAACATCTGGCGCGTTTCTTGCATGAATTATCGTATAAAATAACCGGTAATACAACCATGAGCGCCCTTACGATCAACAAAAATATCCCTGTTTTCCTTCTTATCGTCCTCATCATGGCAAGCCTGACTCTGGCATGTGCTCAATCAGCTTTACCTGAAGAAGATGCTTCCTGGCGCGTTCCCGCTGCTCAAGCCTCCATGACACCTGCAGCACAATCGCCTAATTTACTCTCTTTGCTGCCACCCACAAGGATGCCTGGCGCGCCAATTTTGACCCCAACGCCCGATATTCCTCATCCAGTTCCCTCGCCGCGCGCCGATGCTGATCAATATATCGTTCAATTTGGCGATACCCTGGGCAGCATCGCTGAACAATACAATATCAGTCAGGAACAACTCATGGAAGCCAATCAGCTTACCGACCCCAACAGGCTGGATGTAGGTCAAACGTTGAATATTCCCATAGCAACGCCCGAAGGAGGCAGCCCGGATTTTAAAATCATTCCCGATTCCGAGCTGGTTTATGGACCAGCCAGCGCATTATTCGATTTGAAAGCCTTTGTCTTAAGCAAAGGAGGCTACCTTGCCAGTTATCAAGAAGAGGTCAGCGATAGAATTCTCAGCGGGGCAGATGTCGTTTTACGCGTGGCGCAGGATTATTCGGTCAATCCCCGATTATTGCTGGCTGTGCTTCAATATCAAAGTAAATGGCTGACCAAAGCCAACCCCAAGGCAGCAACCTTGGAATATCCGCTCGGGCTGCGTGAACCGGCAAGAAAGGGTTTATACCACCAGCTTGCCTGGGCAGCCAACCAGCTCAACCGCGGCTTCTATCTTTACCGGGTCAATGGCGCCAGCACCTGGCTGCTTGCCGATGGACGCGTCATACCAGTGGCTACAACAATAAACGCCGGTACTGCTGGTGTGCAAAATCTTTTTGCTCAGTTATACGGCGAGAAGGAATGGATTGCTGCCATCACCCAGGATGGATTGCACGCAACTTATGTCGAGCTATTTGGATACCCCTTTGATATGGCAATAGAGCCACTTGTCCCGCCTCAGGTAAAATCCCCTTCTCTGCAGCTCCCCTTTGAGCCTGGCAAAATTTGGTCCTTTACCGGCGGTCCGCATGCGGGCTGGGGCAGCGGTTCTGCTTGGGCAGCTTTAGATTTTGCTCCCCCTGGTGACTTGACGGGCTGTGTGATGAGTGAAGACTGGGTTGTTGCTGTAGGTGACGGGCTGATCCTGCGCACGGGCGAAGGTGTTGTTATCCAAGATTTGGATGTGCTGGGCGATTTGCCTGTCGATGGATATGAACAAACCGGCTGGGTGATTTTATACATGCACATCGACAGCAAAGACCGTGTACAACCTGGCACCTATGTGAAGGCAGGCGATGCCATCGGTCATGCCTCCTGCGAGGGTGGTATCTCGAACGGCACACATGTTCACATTGCCAGACGATATAATGGTGAATGGATTCCCGCAGATCAAAACCTTCCATTTATCTTAGATAATTGGGTTTCGGGCAGTCTTGGCACAGAATATGACGGGTTTTTAGAACGTAATGGTAAACGTATTGAAGCTGAAGAATTTCAAACCGAAGAAAATGACATCCAGCGTTAGCAGCCTTTTTAATAAACGCTATCTCGGGATTATATTAACAAGTACAGTATTGATATTTGCAAATCTGGCATGCGTCAGCACGCATTATTGGGTAGCGCCTCATTCCAGCCCTACCATCCCACCTGAAATTGCTCTGCTCGCCAACACACCCATACCGCTGGAAAACCTGCCCACCGCTACACCGCTGCCAACAGACCCTCCCCTGCCAACCCCCCCCCCCGTGATTTTCGATACTCCCACGCCAACAATACCACCGTCACCAACCATCCCGACGAATGCGCCGCCTTTTCTATACTATGTTCAGGCTGCCGATACATTACCGGTCATTGCGGTGAGGTTTAATGTTGGGGTGGATGAAATTAAATCACCCAATCCCATACTGACCGATACACTGCTTACACCAGGTCAATTATTGATCATCCCAAGGCGCCTAGCAAACACCACCTCCTCCCAACAAATCCTTCCCGACAGCGAATTGGTGTTTTCACCCTCCGCAACCGATTTCAATATCGAAGATTACATTAATAAAGCCGGGGGCAAGCTAAGTACGTACACTGAATGGTTGAAAAGCACCAGTACGACCAGCGGTGCACAAATCATCCAAAGGGTGGCGTTAGAAAATTCAATCAACCCACGCCTCTTGCTGGGACTTTTGGAATACCACAGCCATTGGGTTACCGGGCAGCCAGAAAACCAATTGCAAGAGGATTATCCGATGGGATTAGTCGATTTAAATGCCAAAGGCTTATATCGTCAATTAGTATGGGCTGTCAATCAGCTATCCGTTGGATATTTCAACTGGCGCGAAGGCCGCATCCTCGAGCTGAACTTTCATCAGGATGGTTATTCAACCCGCCTGGCACCCGATTTAAACGCCGGCAGCGTAGCCCTGCAATACTATTTCTCTAAATTATATGATGGTCAACGCTGGCTGGAAGCCATTGACCTGAAAGATGGCTTCCCCGCCATATACGAACGTATGTTTGGTAATCCCTGGATTCGAGCGCAATCCGTCGAACCGCTTTATCCACCAGGATTGGAACAGCCGCCCCTTATTCTTCCTTTTGAGATGAACCAATCCTGGGCTTATACAGGCGGTCCACACGGCGCGTGGGAACAGGAAGGATCCTATGCTGCCCTGGATTTTGCCCCGCCCAGTGCCAATTCGGGCTGCATCCCCTCAAACGCCTGGGTTACAGCCGCTGCCTCGGGTCTGGTGGTGCGTTCGGGAGGCGGAGTCATCGTTTTGGATTTGGATGGCGATGGTTTCGAACAAACCGGCTGGGCGATTCTCTATTTACATGTCTCAACCGAAGATGCTGTTCCGGTAGGAAAATGGGTGGAAATGGGACAACCGCTGGGGCATCCCTCTTGTGAAGGCGGGCATGCCACCGGCACGCACGTCCATATTGCCCGTAAATTCAACGGGGAATGGATCGCCGCCGATGGTCCAATGCCCTTTAATCTCAGCGGTTGGGTAGCGCATGCTGGCAGTAAAGCTTATTACGGCACGCTGACCCGTGATGGCAAAACCATCACTGCCAGTACGGGCAGCTCGCATTTATCGATCCTTGAACGCAATACAGATGATCCGGTCAATCCGTAAGATTCTTACAAAAACCATTGCCCTTTGGTTTGCGCTGCTAATATTTCTAATCAGTTGTGGGGATTTACCTCACCAGCCGATAGGAACGCAAGCCACAGCGAGGATTTTCGGCGAGGTCATTGCGCCAAGCGTAACGAATACGATTACATCATTAGCCCCGACGCATTGGGAAACACCCATCATTAAAATACTAGGAACACCAAAGAACACCCCTGAATTAACAAAAACTTTTCTCAAGCAAAGAACATCTACACCAACACCGCTTGTATATTATGCGCAATCCGGTGATACACTTTCTGTGGTAGCCAGCCATTTCAATATCTCGACCACTGAAATCACTTCAGCGCAGAGCATTCCCTCCCAAGGATTGATACCTTACAATCAGCCACTTTATCTGCCTGCCAGCCTGGCTCATCGGATAAAACCTGATTATTTATTGCCAGATAGCGAGGTTGTATACAGCATCTCAGCCGTAGATTTTAATATTTCAGCATATCTAAAAAAATCAGGAGGATTCCTCAGCACATATCGGGAATACCTGGCAAGCACAGGCTGGACCAGCGCCGCAGATATTATCCAGCGCGTTGCCCTTGAGAATTCGGTGAATCCCCGGCTATTGCTTGCACTATTGGAATATCGCTGCCATTGTGTATCTGGAGATATTGCACCAGAATGTGATAAGGATGCCTTGCTGGGGAATGGTGATTTTCGCCGTGCGGGTCTTTTCCGCCAGCTAAGCTGGGCATCCAGCCAGCTTGCGCTAGGATATTACGGCTGGCGCTCCGGCAAACTCGCCGAATTCTCCCTTAAAGATGGCAGTATCATAAGCCCTGCACCGAATTTAAATGCAGGCAGTGTAGCTTTATTGGTTTACTTTGCCTTCGAAAAAGATCGAGAGAAATGGATTGAAGCCGTCAATCCCCAATCAGGTTTTATATCCCTTTATAAGGATATGTTTGGCGATCCATGGAAACGCGCGGCGTCAATCGAACCGCTGCTGCCCGCCGATTTAACCCAAACACCCATGCAGCTTCCTTTCGAACCAGGGCGGGGCTGGAGCTATACCAGCGGTCCGCATGCTGCCTGGGAAGAGAACGGCGCACAGGCAGCATTAGATTTTGCGCCTGCTACCTATAACAGCGGATGCCTGCCTACTGATGCCTGGGTAACGGCTGTCGCTGATGGACTGGTGGTTCGCTCTGCATTTAACTACGTGATTCAAGACCTGGATGATCCATTCGATGGTAAAAGCGATGGGTTGGAACAAACCGGATGGGCAGTGCTTTATATGCACATTGCCGAAAAAGGGGCTGTCCAAGCGGGTACTTATCTGAAAACCGGCGACCGTATCGGTCAGCCGTCCTGTGAAGGCGGACGAAGTACTGGAACCCATGTTCACATTGCCCGGAAATATAATGGCGAATGGGTGCTTGCCGACGGCTATCTCCCCTTCAATCTTAGCGGCTGGGAGGCGCATGCAGGCAAGAAGCCCTATGAAGGTACACTGACCAAAAACGGACAAACCCTGGTTGCCCATTGGTTTGGTTCATTCGAAACCCGCATCGCACTGCCTACCGCAACGCCAAAAACACCCTAATCTACTGTCCAAATCATTGAACTTGTTTATAGCAATGACTTCAATCATTTGCCTTTTAGGCGGTAAAGACTATCGTCATTCTTATCGAATTTCTGAAGCATATTGAGCATAATGAGTAAAAAATCCAAACACTCACCGTAGATTAATAATACCTGTTTAAAATTATCGTATGCATATTGCTTTTATTGGAAATTTACTATTAGAACGCATGAAGCAGCTGTGTTTTATTATTAAAAAAAGTTATCTCGTTTTACTCAGCCTGAGCATTCTTCTAAGCGGGTGTAATTTTCCAAAAATCGCTAATCCAAATCAATCTCCTGCCTCGCAAGATGAGGGGTCCTTATTTTTCGAGCACCCTACCCAAACCGTTGAATCGCCGCGAACAACCCCCTCGCCAACCCGCCCAATCTACAAACCAGGGGAACTTGTGGACTATATAGCGCAAAACGGAGATACCCTGCCAGCTCTGGCTGCGCGTTTCAACACGACGATTGAGGAAATTATGGAAGCCAATCCAATCGTCCCTCAATCAGCAACCACCATGCCGCCCGGCATGCCCATGAAAATCCCCATCTATTACGTCCCTTTTTGGGGCAGCGCATATCAAATCATTCCAGACTGCCAATTTGTCAATGGTCCTGCCCAGGTTAATTTCAATACAGTAGAATTTGTATCGCAGCACGATGGGTGGTTAAAAATTTACCAGGAATATGCAGGCGGCGAGATGCGCAGCGGCGCCGAAATTGTCGATTATGTCGCCAGAAATTACAGCGTCAGCCCCCGGTTATTGATCTCGCTGTTGGAATATAAATCCGGAGCGC
>JAAZNS010000432.1 GCA_012798185.1 Chloroflexota bacterium
CGCCGGCTGGAGCCCCAGCCTGATCCCGGATGAGTCTATTCTGAACGCCTTCTTCCAGCAAGAGCAGGCAGAGATTGAAGCGCTGGAAGAGCGTACTGCAGTTTTGAATGCAGAATTGAGTGAGGCACTGGAATCGGTGGAACTGGAGCAAGAAGATGAAGAACGAGAAAATCAAAGCATTCCCAGCCCTGCCGAAGTAAAACATGCTGTCAAGGCACAGATAGCTATATTGAAAGCAATGAATTCATTGAAGCATCAATCCAATGATGTGTTAGAAATGGAACTCTCTCTACAGCGTATTGAAACTGTAGAAAAGGTATACAAAGAGGCTAAGAAAACAACCAACTCTCGCAAAGAGAAAATGGAGGATCAACTCGAAAAACGGCGAAAGACTTTGACCCAAGAAGAAACTAAGGATTTAGTTTTAGAAAAACTCAAAGGAATGATAGAAACTGAGCTTAGGCGAATATCAAAGTCAAAATTCGCAGGTGATAGTAGTGTCTTTGAAAAATTATGGGAGAAATACCATGTATCATTACATGCTATTTCCGATGAAAGACATATCAATTCCGATAAATTAAATGTTTTCCTAAAAGCATTAAGCTATGAATAATTGGATCAAGAAACCGTTAAGTGAATTAATTGAGAACGGTAGTATTGAGTTGGGCCGAGGGCGAATTATATCTAAAATAGATATTCAAAATATTCCAGGCCTATACCCAATTTATTCCTCGTCCGCTAAAGGCGATGGGAGATTGGGAACCTATGGTAAATATATGTTTGATGAGGAATTAATTACTTGGTCTGTTGATGGTGGCGGTAATCTTTTCTATCGCCCAAAGCATAAATTCTCGGTAACGAATGTAAGCGGATTCATGAGGATTCATTCAAAAAGTATAGATTATCGCTTCTTACACTACTTACTATCGTTTCAACATTCCCAAATTACTTTTGATTACCAAACAAAAGCCCATCCAAGTGTAATTAAGAATTTATATTATTTTGTTCCATTACCGATTTCCGAGCAGTACAAAATCGCTCAGATCCTCTCCACGGTGGACGACGCCATCGAGCAGACCGAAGCACTCATCCACAAATACCAGCGCATCAAGCAGGGCCTCATGCAGGATTTACTAACTAGAGGGGTAGATGCTAACGGACAGTTACGACAAGTAGCGAAATTAGCGCCTTCTCTTTATAAACATAATGACGATCAATGGATTCCTAACGAATGGACAATCAGAACTATAGAAAACTTATCGATTTATGTAGGTAGTGGAATAACGCCAAAAGGCGGCAGTGAAGTTTATGTTTCCGAAGGAGTAATGTTTATCCGAAGCCAAAATGTAACATTCGAGGGACTTTTGCTTAATGATGTCGCCTATATTGACGATCAGATACACCGGTCGATGTGCAGAAGCGAGATATTCCCTTTTGATGTTTTGATAAACATCACCGGTGCCTCAATTGGAAGGTGTTGCGTTTTTCCTGATTGGTTTGGAAGAGCTAATGTGAATCAGCATGTGTGCGCAATTAGATTTGCCTCGCCTGATTATTACGATTCAAATTATCTTTCATATGTGCTTTCGTCATGGATAGGTCAATCGCAAATTGATAAGTTAAATGCGGGTGGTAATCGTCAAGGATTGAATTATCAACAATTGAGATCCTTTCAGATCCCCTGGCCAGAAAAAAATGAGAGAAAAATTATTGTTGATATTTTAAAAAGAAATGATGAACTAATCACCATCGAAAAAAACAATTACTTAAAACTATTGTCATTAAAACAAGGTCTCATGCAGGATCTGCTCACCAGCAAAGTGCGAGTGAACGCGCTGCTGAAAAACTGATTAAGGGGGTAATTATGGAGATCACATTCCAGCAAATTGATGACGATGAATTAAAAAGGCGCTTGCAGGCCGCAGCAACCGGAAACCCGGCACCGGCACATAATTTTTTCGCCCAATTTGACTACAACATCTATCTAAACAACCAACAGTTTTTACAAGCTCATGAGCGAACCATTCCACTGCTGCAAAAATTAAAGCATCTCGACCCTGATGCATACAACAGGGTTCACAAAGGCGTTCCCTTTTATTTCACAGCGATTTCCTCTTTCTTTTTACATAACTATGCTGAGGCAGTCTACTTCTTTGATGCGGCTGTATCCGAAGACTTGC
>JAAZNS010000433.1 GCA_012798185.1 Chloroflexota bacterium
TTGATCATCTCGGCTGTACGCAGGTCGGTGATCATAATGGGGGCACGCAGGGGTAGGTGTAATTGGGCGACTTTTTCAGCGGCTTCGGCATCCAACGAGCCCAGTACGGTGCGGTGTGGCTGCATGAAATCACTGATCGCTGAGCCTTCACGCAAAAATTCGGGACAAGAAACTACAGCAAAGGGAATGGGTTTGGGTTGGTGATTTTGAATAATATCGGCAACCCAGTCTCCGGTGCCAACCGGAACGGTGGATTTATTGATGACGATGAGCGGTTCTTGCATATGCTCAGCAATTGCGCTGGCAGAGGCAGCTACGTAACGTAGGTCTGCTTCGCCGTCAACACCAGAGGGAGTACCGACGGCGATAAACGCAAATTCAGTACCTTGCAAGGCTTCGGGATAAGAAGTGGTAAAGGTGAGACGTTTGGATAGGGCATTCCGGTCCACCAGCTCTTTTAATCCCGGCTCATAGATAGGCATGATGCCGTTTTTTAATCCATTGATTTTATCCTCGTTAATATCCAGAGCGATTACTCTGTTCCCCAAATCGGCAAAGCAGGCAGCTGTTACTAATCCTACATAACCAACGCCAATTACACAAATTTGTTTCATTAATACAATACCTCCAAAAAATATCAGGTCAAAGGTTGATCAAGGAAACATAAGTCTTCTCAGAGTGGTTTTTCCATTCTCAATCATCTTTAGACCGAGGCTAATATTACCATACATCTAAACAGGATAAAAACCGTCTAATATTATTGTAGGTCATGACATCCATCACTTGTAAATTCACCAAAATAGGTCTAAAATATACCCTGATAATTTTTATCTATAATACCGTGGCAGGAGAATTACTATGCAGATTACTCGTCAGGCTGACTATGCGGTTAGGGCAGTAGCATTTCTAGCTCGTTTAGGCTCTGACCATCGGGCAGCCACCAGTCAAATCGCTGATGAACAAAAGATTCCTCCCTCATTTTTAGCAAAGATCGTGTCTCAATTATCGGTGGCAGGTCTGTTGCAAACATCACGCGGAGCACGCGGCGGTGTTTCGCTTGCCCGCTCGCCTGATGAGATTACGCTGCTTGAAGTGGTTGAAGCTATCGATGGACCAATTTACCTCAATGAATGCGTTTGTGGATATGATCCATGCGTTTTTTCAGACGAATGCCCAATCCATCCGATTTGGTGTGATGCGCAGGAACATCTGATAAAGCTACTTAAAGAAACCACCTTTGGGGCTGCTATCCGAGCGAAAAATTCGGCGATAAAGAGTTAGGGTAACAAATTATTATTCATATACTAGTAATTTAAATTCTTTGCACGATTGATGTTACATATCATCTTGCATGAAAGAATTAATAATTCAAGACAGATTATCGAAAAACATATCGATAATCTGTCTTTGTATTTGTATCCGGAAACTGATCCAAGCAAGCTGAGTAGGCGACCGATTTTTCCACCATTGTTATTTGCTTATTTTCCGGCGTATAATCGAATAATCAAAGATTTCGATCGAAGATAAAATGAGGAGATGAACATGTCTGAATCTAGAACCGTGAAGGCACCTCGCGGCGAGCGATTGACTTGCAAATCCTGGTTAACTGAGGCGGCATACCGTATGATCCAGAATAATTTAGATCCCGATGTGGCTGAACGGCCTCAAGATCTGGTGGTCTACGGTGGACGCGGGCAGGCGGCCCGTAATTGGGAGGCTTTCGATGCCATCCTGGATGCGCTACGCAACCTGGAAAATGATGAGACGCTTTTGGTGCAATCTGGCAAACCGGTGGCAGTTTTTAAAACCCACGAAGATGCCCCCCGCGTGTTAATCGCTAACTCAAACCTGGTGCCGCATTGGGCAACCCAGGCGCATTTCGATGAACTGGCTGCCAAAGGGCTGATCATGTATGGTCAGATGACAGCCGGTTCCTGGATATACATTGGCACCCAGGGAATTTTACAGGGCACGTATGAGACTTTAGGTTCGTTGGCAAGGCAGCGGGGATGGGAATCTCTCAAGGGGAAATTTGTGCTTACCGCCGGGCTGGGGGGGATGGGGGGCGCTCAACCCCTGGCGATCACCATGAATGAAGGCGTTGGGTTGATCGTTGAGGTGGACCCCGCACGGGCAATGCGCCGTAAAGAAATTGGCTATGTGGATATGGTCGTGGATACGCTGGAAGAAGCGATGACCCTGGTGGATGAAGCACGTCAGGATAAGAAGCCGCGTTCGATTGGGCTGATTGGTAATGCTGCTGATATTTACCCTGAATTGGTCATCCGCGGGGTGACGCCGGATGTGGTGACCGACCAGACCCCGGCGCACGATGTTTTGATGTATGTGCCAAGCGGATTGGATGTGGAACAGGCTGAGATGCTGCGTAAAACCGACCCGCAGGAATATGCCCGCCGTTCCAACCGGTCCATGGCGCGGCATATCGAAGCCATGCTGGAATTCCAGCGCCGCGGCGCAGAGGTGTTTGATTATGGCAACAACCTGCGTCAGCGCGCTTATGATCAGGGAGTGAAAAATGCTTTCGATTTTCCAGGATTTGTGCCAGCCTATATCCGCCCGCTGTTTTGCGAGGGTAAGGGTCCGTTCCGCTGGGTGGCGCTTTCTGGTGACCCGGAAGATATCTACCGCACCGATGAAGCCATTTTAGAGCTGTTTCCTGGCGATGCGCACCTGCGCCGCTGGCTGGAGATGGCACCCCAGAAAGTGCCTTTCCAGGGGCTGCCGGCGCGCATTTGCTGGCTGGGTTACGGCGAACGGGCGCAGGCTGGCTTGAAATTCAACGAGCTGGTGGCAAAAAAAATCGTGAAGGCTCCCATTGTAATTGGGCGTGATCACCTGGATGCCGGCTCGGTGGCTTCACCCAACCGGGAGACGGAAGGCATGAAAGACGGCAGCGACGCCGTCAGCGATTGGGCGATTTTGAACGCCATGATCAACGCGGTGGGCGGGGCGACCTGGGTTTCGTTCCACCACGGCGGGGGCGTGGGCATTGGTTACAGCCAGCACGCCGGGCAGGTGATCGTAGCCGATGGCACACCAGCTGCTGCACGCCGATTGCAGCGCGTGCTCACCACCGATCCGGGCATGGGGGTGGTGCGCCACGCCGACGCCGGGTACGATATCGCTATCCAGGCAGCCAAGCGGCATGGCATCAAGATGCCGATGTTGAAATAGCGTGATAAGAAATTTAGCAATCAGGCATTCTGGAAAATAGAAAACAGCGAGCAAAAGGTTGAGTTTTCTGTTTTTCGGATCCCTGAAAGCTTATCGTTCTCTAATAAAGAGAGCAGGAAAACAGGAAATCAATTTTTACTCACGCTCATTAATCCCTGAATTTTATCTGCGCCGTGGTTTACGAGAAGCTTGCATAGACTGTTTGGTTCGCATGTAATGCCACGACGCCCATCCAATTAAACCAAGGATAAGCAGCAACCCAATAGAAGTTATCCCTAGAGGAGTAAACCAAACCTGCATCCAATTCTTGATGGTTGCCTCTTGCGGGTGGTCTGGGTTATACAAGACTTCTACCTTATCTCCCACTTTATATTCTGCGGGATTTGATCCCACACGATCGGTAAAGCTAATCTCCTCACCCTGTGGGGTGGTGAAGCGTACCACAGGGTGGATTAACCAGGAAGGGTTTGTGCTACCTGTTTCATCTACATTTCTCAGATAGGTGGTGCCAGTGACAGTGCCCAGTGCGGTATTGAAATTCTCGATAAGCGATTGCGCTTTGCGCAATTCAACAAAACCTATAAACAAAAAGGGCAAAGCCACAGTAAGTATAATAGCGGTTGGGATCGGCTTAAAGTAATACAAGAGGCTGGGAGCTTTCATACGTTATTTATATTTCATAACTCGCTAGCAGTTCTCCAAAATAGAGCGTGTGAAAATCACTTTGCGGATATTGTCGTTTATATGCTTCATCTAAAAATGCAGGATTCATGGCTGTCTTGTATACGATTTTACATTCAAAGTGAATGCCGGGTATCCGGATGATGGGTGATATTGTCTTTTGAGCGGGAACTGGTTCCAGGCGGCATTCTTTGAATTTATCGACATTTCGACCAGATTGGGTACCGCAAAACGTCAGTTCTTTATCCATATCATTTTTTTGGAAAGAAATCGTGAAATCGGCAGCTTTTTCCATAATGCCAAAAGTGTATCGTGAGTTGCGCACAGCCACCATTACGATCGGTTTTGACCAGATAATCCCCATAGTTGCCCAGCCGATGGTCATGGTATTCAGTTGGTCTCCGGCTTTGACCGTTAAAAATGCCCCTTGATCTAATTGTTCCATTATGTTTTTAGCAACATCCATGTAGTTGATGTGTTTCATTGTTTGCTCCTGATGTAATTATGATTGCTTACCTGATAATGTTTGTTTATTATGCAAAGCCAATTCTGGAGAATGCAGGTGATTTTTACCCGGCATAGTGATTGAAAATCAAAATTAATATACGATGGTATCTTATAAAAAGCAAGGATATTATACGATGGTATCGTATAGAACCGGTCATCGTAATAGAGATGCAATATTTTGCGTCTTTACGTCTATTATTTCCCAAACAAATTTTTCCCTGTAAAAATTATACGCGAATCCCGTTTATAATTCTTCGCAGGAGTTTCTCTCGTGCGTAAAAAAGATCTTCTTGCCATCTTCATTTCCTTCGTTTTACTATGCCTGCTGGTCTTGATAACCCCGCTCGAAAAGACGCTGGGTATGAACACACGTTTGGTGCTTTTTCACGGCGCGCTGGTATGGGTTGCCATTACCCTTTTTATGCTTGCCGGGCTGGCGGGGTTTTATGGGTTAATCGTGCGCCGGAGAAATATTCATTTATGGTCGTGTGCTTTAGGGCACACAGCACTGCTTTTATGGCTCATATTCCTGCTCATGTCGCTGGTGGTGATGCAAGTAAATTGGAATGGTTTGTTTTTTGCGGAGCCGCGCTTTCGCATCCCGTTCAATTTTGCAGTGGTGGGCTTACTGTTGCAGATCGGGCTGTTATTTTTACCTGCTTTGTGGACATCCTTAACTAACCTGCTGTTTGCAGCTGCATTAGCTGTCAGCCTGAGCCAGGCGCAATCGGTGCTGCACCCCGTTTCTCCGATATATAATTCCAATACACTCGGTATACCAATCTGTTTCAGCGGCATTTTTCTTTTGTTACTTATCATTGGGGTACAATTGACGCACTTGTGGCATGATTGGCTCAAAAAATCCTTCGTAAAAAGGTTCACTAGCAATTGAATAAACCTTCCTTTCGCTTACAGGTGCCTATTCTGACCATCATCCGCACCCTGATCAACACCATGTACCGCATGGTATATCCTTTTCTGGGTGTGTTTCGGGATGGATTGGGGGTAAGCCTGCCAGCGCTTTCTCTGGCACTTACCCTGCGCTCTTTACTGGGAGCGTGCGGACCGTTTTTAGCATCCATCGGCGACAGCCGCGGCAGGAAAACCGGGATGATGGTTGGCTGGTCATTAATGGTTTTAGGGGCAGGTTTGGTTGCCCTATGGCCTACCTATCCCGCATTCATCGCTGCACTGTTGTTGACCGTTTTGGGGAAATATGCTCACGATCCTTCCCTGATGGCATATCTGGGAGACCGTATTCCTTACCAGCGGCGGGGTTTAATTGTGGCTGTTTCAGAGATGGGTTGGTCACTCAGTTTTATCATTGGAGTACCGCTGGCTGGATTCCTTATTGCCCGCAGCGGTTGGGCAGCACCTTTCCGCTGGTTTGCCGTTTTAGGTGTGGCAGCCATGGGGATTATGGTGTGGATGCTTCCTAAAGACACTGCAGTCAAGAGAAATGGTTTACCCCTGTGGAAGAATCTGCAAAGCGTGCTTACTTATCCACCGGCAGTGATTGGTATGTTTATCGGCATCTTTATCAGTGCATCCAACGAAGTGGTCAATACCGTTTTTGGGGTTTGGATGGAAGATGCCTTTGGGTTAAAAATTACAGCTTTAGGCTTAGCTTCAGCAGTGATCGGCATTTCGGAATTGAGCGGGGAACTGTGCGTGGTAAGTTTTACCGACCGGCTAGGAAAAGCACGGGCAATCAGTATTGGGTTGGTATTAAGCAGCCTTAGCGCAATTTTGCTGCCGGTATTGGCGCGCAATACATGGGGTGCGTTACTGGGTTTGTTTTTATTCTATATCTCATTTGAGTTCACCCTGGTGAGCGTTATCCCGATGATGACCGAGATTATGCCTAACAGCCGGGCAACAATGACTTCATTCAGCGCGGCATCCCATTCATTGGGCAGGGCAATGGGCGCGCCCATC
Source organism: Chloroflexota bacterium (assembly GCA_012798185.1). Classification (GTDB taxonomy): domain Bacteria; phylum Chloroflexota; class Anaerolineae; order Anaerolineales; family UBA4823; genus JAAZNS01. The sequence goes on from JAAZNS010000433.1 coordinate 6,322, forward strand.
GCCACCTTAATCTACAGCCTGAACTGGTTTAAAGCGTTATCGTTGCCTGGCATCACCGGGAATGTACTTGCAGCGATTATTTTTAATATTCTTGCCTTATTCGCTCTGCAATATCTGATGAAAACGTTAGATTTACAAGGATAAGCAAGGTTAATAATCTTTCATCTTTTTCACCTGATTATTGACTGAAAGATGACCCATCTTCCAGTATAATTTAACAATTATGATGCGCATCAATAAAAAAATAGCAGCTATTCCATTCATTATTTTTATGTTGTTTGCATTCGTAGTGCAAGAACCGGTAAATGCGGCGCCGCCATTTCAGATGACCCCTTTTCACACTCCCACACCGGGTCCAGATGGGCGCATTATCTATACCGTGCAGGAAAATGATACTTTGCTGCGTATTTCCCTTATCTCGGGGGTTTCAATTGATGAGATACGCGGTTTGAATAACCTATTGAATGATGATATTACAGTTGGCCAGCAGTTATTGTTAGGCTTGGGAGGACCAGCCATCGTCACCCCTACACCGGGACCAAGCCCCACAGCAACCGAAATCCTTCCCACTCCCACCAGAATTCCGGGCTCAGGTAAGATATGCATACTGCTTTATGAAGATCGTAATGGTAATTCCATTCGGGAAATGGATGAGAATTCAATACCTGGTGGTGCAATTAATCTTAACGACACGATGGGGCAGGTATCATTGACCAACGAAACAGTGGCAGGAGAAGATCCGCAATGCTACGAAGATCTGGCAGAAGGCGATTACACGATCAGTGTTGCCGTGCCATCTGGATATAATGCAACGACCAATATGACTTATGTGCTGTCTTTAAAAGCTGGTGATGAGACATATTTGGATTTCGGTGCGCAGGCTAATTCAGTCAACGAAACTGCAGAACCGCTGCCGGTCACGGAAGAGGGAAAGTCGCCGCTTTTGGGCATCATTGGCGGTTTTTTACTTTTAGCAGGATTGATATTGGGTTTTTTTGCCAACCGTATGCTGCGGGGTAAATAAAAAGTTATTTTATTCGAGATTGTTGATATAACTTTATTTAAAGTAAAAAGGTTAATAATGTGGTTGTGCAGCTTGTATTACCACATTAGCAATTTTTATTATCCAGAAGGAAGTAATTTTAAATAACTTTTTACTCGTTATGGTTTTTTGCATGAACGCGTTTGAGAAAGCGGTCGACGTCGATTATCACACGTTGATGTTGTCCTGCTCCTACCTGATCTTGGTCATCCCAGGCTTGAACAGAAAACGTTACCGAGTTACCATCGATCGATAATACTTCTGCTTTCACTTTTACCCAACTGTTAACGGGCGTAGGTGCTAAATGATGTACAGTCACCATCACGCCGACGCTGGATAAGCCTTCTGGAAGGACATCCATGAGCATCTGATTGCAGAGACGTTCCATAAAAGCAATCAGGCAAGGGGTGGCTAAAACACGCGAAGCGCCGCTGCCAATATGACGCGCTGTTTTATCTTCATCAACGATAAAAGTTTGTTCAAGTGATGTTCCGGGTTTAATGAGTTCTGCTACGTTCATGAAAACTCCTCTCAAGGATTAAATTTCTATTCTTATTGAATTCATTCTATGTATAAAATTTATTATAAACAACCATTTTTTTCCCCGTAAAAATCTGCCATCCCGTATCAGATTCCTGGCGATTAAGAAACACCAGTCATTCACGGCAAGCAAATAATCAAAACGAGGGAAATTTTACTTCATACCTTTCTGACTAAATGCCAGAAAACTGCTTTCCGGTATATCCATCGATATCGATAAGCTTTGCCAGGATATTCTCGAAATCATCTTTAACTCATAAGAGATAAAAGGATATCGAAAAATTTCCTTTTCGGTAAATCGGTGCATCAGGCATTGATGAGCAAGGGATTGATGGTTTAGAAAGGGACACATCACCCTATTGCCAAGATTCATTTAGCGCAAGACTTAGTTTCCACTTGCAGAAAAAATGATAAAACATTGTAGTTTTCTACCAAAATGTTTAGCACTAGCCAATAATTAATGCCTGATATTTGCTGCCATGTATTTGGTAAAGAGCAAGAAACCGTTTTGCACAAAACTGGTCAAAAGTATCCAAAAATGTGCATGGCATATTCTACCCGGATTCTTGAATAATGCAATATTTCACAACTTAAAACCTTTGAAAGCTATCGGGCTTCTTTTGGTTTGCTAGTTCTTTTACCCTGTCTACTATTAATAAGGGCAATTTGAACATTGCAACCGTGGCATATCCCCATAAAGGCGCAATCCACAAGGGAGGGGTTTCTCCTGTAATATATGTCCATTCTCCCCATGAAGTGCCCAGATATTCATACATGCCTCCTAACAAAGTGCCGCATAAATAAAGAAGCATGGTTTCTTTCCAATTCATTTCATAGAGTATCAAGAAGGCGCCGGTTATAATACCTGCATAAAAATGAAAATCCAGCTTATCTGACCAATTGATTGCTGCCAATAAGTGCCGGCTGTGTATAAAACTGGTGACAGGCAGGAGAATAAAACTCAAACTGCCAATTTTCCATAGCTGCTGTGGGATATTTCGATCCGACCAAGGGAAAATCATTTCTTTAAAGTGGATTACGGTGATAACCCCAATACCCCATAAGGGCGGAAGATAAAGGGGTGGCGTTGCATGGTTCCAATAGGACCATATACCACGGGTTGTTCCCCACCATTCTCCCCAATAACCGAGAGCCACCGCGGCAACAAAAACAGGCAAATCGATACGATAATCGCTTTTAAAAAATACCAGGGTGCAGACGGTTAACAGGATAATCCAGGGTACAGCGCCATAATAAAAAAGGAGCTGGCAGGTATTATCCCATCCGCCTAACCCAAAATAATAGATTATCCAAAGAAAGAATAGATTGCTAAACAGCGTTAACTGGCTGCGAGGAGAGCAATATCTTAAGAAACGCCTGGCGTTTTCCATGACAAAATATTTTCTATGGTTTGTTCGTTTTTTCCAACACCCAAAAATGCGATAAACCAAAAATTTGAAGCGGGGTTTTTTCCATACCTTGAAGACATGCACGCAAGCATTTCCCCCAAAGCTGCCAGCGGGCAACGAGGTTATCATAACCACCAAAAATAATACGCCTTTCGACAACTTTTAAGGGAAAGCCTGCAAATAATTGTTCCATCTGGCGTTGGGAGTATACGCGAACATGAGGCGCGAGCTGATTACGCAAGGCTCCTGGAAGATAATTTACCAATGGTATATTTCCAAAATGATAATTCCCTCGCCAATAAACGCCATGGGTTTCAAAAGGGTAGCCGCGATTGGGAGTAAAAATTGCCATTCTGCCGCCGCAGCGCAATATACGCGTCATTTCTGCAACAGCCAGCCAATCGTTTTGGACATGTTCGAGCACTTCATTGCTTAATATAAAATCAACCGATTCATCGGGAAGGGGGATATTTTCACCAGCTGCGCAGATAACATGGCGGGAAAGTTGATGGGCTTGTTTTGCTCTATCTAAGTCAAACTCCAAGCCAAAGACTGTTCCCCCTTGAGTTTCTAATTGGCGGGTATACATGCCTACACCACAGCCGTTATCCAAAACCCTGCCATTAATTAAATTCCCGGCAGCCGATAAAATCATGGTAAGCCGCCTCTCCTGTCCGGCACGCCAGACATACGACGGCTCGCCTCTCAGAGCTGCTTTATCCATATCCTGCTGGCTCATTGGAGGGGCAACCCAGCCCATTTTTGATATTTATCATTCTCGATGCCCATGCGCAGCAACACTCTGCCCACGATATTATCAATGATATCGTCGATGCTTTGTGGATGCGCGTAAAAAGCTGGGACTGGAGGAAATATGATTGCTCCCGAACGGGCTGCCTTATCCATTAATTTGATATGACCGCGGTGTAGCGGGGCTTCACGAACAACTAAAAGAAGAGGCTTCCCTTCCTTTAGCGTGACATCGGCTGCCCTGGTTATCAGGTCATCATCATATGAATTGGCAACAGCCGAAAGGGTTTTTATTGAACAAGGAATGATCACCATCCCCGATGTTCGGAACGACCCAGAAGCAATCGCTGAGCCAACATCTGTAAA
>JAAZNS010000434.1 GCA_012798185.1 Chloroflexota bacterium
GAAGGATGCTTATACAAGATTGGTCGAGATTTATTTGACCGATATTCCTTCATTCACACTCATGTATCGTCCGCAGGCTTTCCACACTGTGAACGAATCTGTATGGACGAATTTCCCGCATGAGGATGATGGCACTAATCCACCAGTTCCACCATTGGATCTGACGGATGGTTGGAGCATCGCAGGTCTCTATAACCTGACTCTTGTGAATAAATAAACTGTAAGAAAAAAGATGAAACAGCCATGCTCTGTAAAATAACCGGAGCATGGCTGTTCTCTGGGGGAGGAAGGGTGTGCAGTGAAAGGGTATCGAAAATTTTTCTTAAATAAACTATTTTGGCTTCTAATTACAATGATTTTTGCTTTTATCCTAAATTTTATTCTTCCTCGATTAATGCCCGGAGATCCGGTGGCGGCAATTGTCGCCAGACTTGCTCAGGGGATGTCGAATTCTACGGGTATGAAGGATGTTTACGAACAATATACTCAATTATTTGGAACGAACAAACCTTTATATGAGCAATTCCTGATATATGTAAAAAATGTGATCCATGGAGATTTTGGATCATCCTTTAGTCAATTTCCCCGTCCCGTCTCTGATATCATTCATTCAGCGATATTGTGGACGGTAAGCTTGCAGTTTCCTGCCATTATTGTTGGTTGGATACTTGGAAATCTGCTCGGCGCCTTGGCTGCATATACCAAAAAAGGTTTTGACAAAGTGCTTATGCCGATCAGTATTTTTATGAGCAATATACCAGCCTTTGGTATGGCTGTTATTCTTTTAGTAATTTTTGGGGTGGAACTGAGATGGTTCCCAACCTCGGGCGGCTATGGTTTTGATCTTATACCTAATATGAGTCTGAAATTTATTTGGTCTGTCATCGTCCATTATCAATTGCCTTTCTGGTCAATTGTCTTAACCGCAATCGGTGGTCAGGCGATAGGAATGCGTTCCATGTCTATTTATGAATTGAATGCTGATTATGTTAAATACAGCCGCTTTATGGGTATAAAAGATAAAAAGATCGTCAAATATGTGTTCCGTAATGCCATGCTTCCTCAGATTACCGGTCTGGCATTATCTCTTGGGACCATGGTGAGCGGAGCTCTGGTAGCTGAAATTATCTTCAGTTATCCGGGACTCGGTTATACTCTTCTAAATGGCATCATGGGGCAAGATTATCCGCTTATCTCTGCAGTTACATTGATCATAACGGTCATGGTGGTGTTGGCGAATTTCCTTATCGAGATTATTTATGGGTTGATTGATCCGCGCATCAAAGCAGCTCAAACGGAATAGGGAGCGATAATACGATGAAAAATACCCTTGAACAAGTTTTTCATTCAAGAAAATTTGTAGCAGGTTTCTCTATTTTTATGGCGTTATTACTGCTGGTGTATGTTTACCCGCTTATCATTCGGGATAAACCTCTGGCTATTATTGGAGAGGGTACTTTTTTCCCTCCAGGCATCTATGTTGATAAATATGATAGCCTTCATTCAACTAACTATATCTTGAAACTGGATAATGCTTCTGTAAAAAGAATTAATAA
>JAAZNS010000435.1 GCA_012798185.1 Chloroflexota bacterium
AAAACTCGCCTCCTTCGCCGGAAGAGCTGCGGATTCTAAGGAATGAAGTGGATAAAAACCGTTTATATATTTAAATATACCGTTATCAGTGGGTTGTTATTGGTGAGTTGTATTTAAATTTGGCAATCGATAATATAAAAAACGAATATTATCTCATAGCAGCCCAGTCTTTTTATACCACGCCAGGGTTTCATCGATTGCCTGGCGTACCGGCAGCATATCGGTCAGCCCGAGTTCAGTTTGCGCTTTACGGGTGTCGTAATAAAAATAACAGCCGGCGCGGTGTAGGTCGCTGCCTGTTAACGGCAGGTGGAGTAAAGTATGAGCCAGAGAGAGGGGAAATACCAAAAACGGAAGGAAACCATCGGGAAGGGAGAAAAAGGGAGGTGGCACACCCGCAACTTGAGCGATTAAACTCAAATGCTGGTAGTGGGTTAAGTTTTGATTGCCAAGTATATATCGCTCTCCGCGGCAGCCTCGCTCCAACGCTGCAAGATGCCCGCGCACCACATCATCAATGTGGATGATATTTAATCCGCCGCTAATCGAGACAGGGATGTGCCTTTTGGCGACATGGAGGACGATACTTCCCGAGATGAGGTTGATATCCCCTGCTCCCAGCACAACCGTGGGGTTAACGATCACCACATCTAATCCTTTAGCAACGGCTTTTTGTACTTCAAGCTCTGCCAGATATTTAGCGTAGCCATAAAGCCACCAATCAGGCCGGAAATTCCAAGTATAGTGCTCATCGATTAAATATGGGGTGGATAAATATTTTTTGGGAGGTACCCCTAAAGCTGCTACCGAGCTGGTATGAACCACTCTTTTTACGCCAGCCCGAAAAGCAGCATTTAATACATTTTGTGTTCCCTGAACGGTAACAGTCATATTTTGCTCAAAGCTTTTGCGAGAGCCGAGCTGAGCAGCCGTATGAAAAACCACATCAATTCCTTGCATGGCGGATTCCAAGGAGGATGGATCGGTAAGATCGCCGACAGCGTGTTCCACTGGGATATCTTCCAAAAGGGTTAATGGGCTGCTCGGCCGATGAAAAGCGCGCACGGTTTCCCCCTGACCTGCCAGCGCCCGGCAAATATGTGAACCGATAAACCCGGTAGAACCGGTGACAAGCGCTCTCATTTCATGAATCGAGCCATTCAACGATGGTCGCTTCTCCCTGCCCGACGCCAACGCATAAGGTTGCTAATCCATAATAAGGCCGTTTTTCATTAGGTGCGCGACGTTTCATTTCATGCAGTAGAGTGGTCATAATGCGGGCACCGGAACATCCCAGGGGGTGTCCTAGCGCAATTGCACCGCCATTGACATTGGTGATTTCTTCGCTCAATCCAAGCTCTTTTATGACCGCCAGGGATTGTACGGCAAAAGCTTCGTTCAATTCGACCAATCGGATATCGGTGATATTTAACCCGGCACGCGCCAGCGCTTTTTGGGTAGCGGGGACCGGGCTCAATCCCATGATGCGGGGAGGTTTTCCGGCTGCAGCTGAAGATACAATGCGTGCCATGGGTTTCAAACCGAGCTGCTGGGCTTTTTCGCGGCTGGTCAGTAACAGCGCCGCAGCGCCGTCATTCAAGCCAGAAGAATTACCGGCAGTCACGCTGCCATTTTTACGGAAGGCAGGTTTTAACCGGCTTAGCGATTCCACATTCGTATCTCGGCGAGGGCGCTCATCTACCGATACCATGATCGGGTCGCCCTTTCGTTGAGGAATAAATACCGGGGCGATTTCTTCAGCAAATTTGCCCGAATCGATAGCTGCCAGGGCGCGGCGGTGGCTTTCAGCAGCAAAGGCATCTTGTTTTTCGCGGGTGAGATCGGGCATCATCTCGGCAATATTCTCAGCTGTTTCCCCCATGGCTTCTGTGCCATATAACTCCTGCATTTTAGGATTAGGGTAACGCCAGCCCAAGGCAGTATCCCAGGCGGTGAGGTTGCCAAATGCAAAAGCTTGTTCTGCCTTGGGTAAAGAATAAGGGGCGCGAGACATACTTTCTACACCGCCGGCAATAAATACATCCCCCTCGCCTACTTTAATGGCTCTGGCAGCCTGGTTGATAGCATTCAAACCCGAGGCGCACAAACGATTGAATGTAACTGCTGGCACTTCCACGGGAAAACCGGCTAATAATGTTGCCATGCGGGCGACATTACGATTATCTTCACCTGCCTGGTTGGCACATCCCATATATACTTCTTCCACAATCGCCGGGTCAATACCGGTGCGTTCGACAATTGCTTTAAGGACATGAGCTGCCAGGTCATCGGGACGCACTGCAGCCAACGCGCCTCCCAATGCACCAATTGGAGTACGCACTGCATCGATAATTACAGCTTCAGGCATTGATATCCTCCTGGTTCAATTTGAGATTGATAAAAATGATATTTTCTCCTGATTGTACTACGATCAGATGAGTCTATACTGTGATAAAAGTCAACTTGAATTATGATTATCTTCGATTGCTGATAGAGGTATGCCCCACCACAAGACTGCCGTCAATAAACAAGCACCAGTCAGGCGTTCTACCAAAGATGGCTAACCCCCTTTTTCCAATTGAAGCAGCCAGGCTTTGGTTTCGATGCCCTTGCCGCCGCCGTAACCATGCAGCTTGCCATCTGCGCCGATTACCCGGTGACAGGGAATAACCAGCGGGATAGGATTGGTAGCTTCAGCTCTTCCGACAGCGCGGGCAGCTCGGGGAGCATTAATCTGCTGGGCGATATCCTGATAGGTGGCAGTCTTTCCAAACGGGATAGCCAGCGTGGCTTTTAATGCGTTTTGTTGAAAATGCCCCATCGAAGACCAATCAATATCCAAATCGAATGTACGCCGTTTTCCAGTAAGATAATCTAATATTTGTTTACATATGGGAGACACACGTTCGGCATCTTCGATGATTCGTTTGAATCCCATCTTATCTAATTGTTTGATGATTCTATCTTTCTCAGGGTGGATCTCGATCGCTGCTAGACCATTTTCAGAGACGGCTATCCAAATCACCCCCAGTGGAGATGAAGATAATTTGCTAATCCAGGCTGATTTTTCAAGATTAACCATGCTTTCCTCATCGTGATGTAACTGCTCAACCAGTTGAAGTGACCAGTACCATCGAGATTAATAATTCGTTACGACATCGATTAACCCTCGCTCGCGGGCAAGGTTTTCACACCAACGAAAACAATACCCTGAAATGATCGTAAAGGTGATAGATAATGTGATCAAGATGATCAGGATTTGCATATTGGATAACGTCGATAAGGTGGGAAATGCCTGCGCTACCTGACCAACAAGGGATCGGCGCAGCAGTTCCAGCCAATAGGTGATGGGGTTTACAAACCCGATCCAACGCAAAGATGTTGGGAGCACTTCAAGGGGAAATACAGCGCCGCTGAAAAGGTATAAAGCGCCAGCAATTGCATCGCCAATGCCAAATTCATGATGGACGAGCAGCATCAAAACACCAGCCAGAATTAGACCCATCATTGCTAGCATAATAACGCCGATCATTAGGCTGACAAAAAACAGCAGCCAGTTTACCTCGGTTAGATCTATTTGGACTTTAAGAAATAGCACCCCAAATAAAATTGTGATTAAAACTGAAAAAGCAGCGATGATGAAACGAGCCACTCCGCGCCCAAGGAGATATGTAGGGAAGTGAACCGGCGCGATGTATAAGTATTTCATGGTCTTATAATGCTCACGGTCATCGATTACTGCCCATGAGATGCCGGTCATAACCTGCCCGACAAAAATATAAAACGCATTACCCAGGTAGATATAGGAAAAAATCGGAGCAGCGAAATTGCCATGCGTTATCACGCTATACATGACCACCAGGATCGCTGCTGCTGATACAGGTTTGATAATGGAATAAATGGCGAACAAGAATGGATCCGCCCAATTGGATTCGATTTGCCATCCGAGCCAGGCTGCCAGATGAAAACTGCGCACAAAAGGTTTTAATGATGTTGCTCTCATCGATCACCTTCTGCTTTCTGTCAAGCGTCCTTCTCGAATTGCCAGTTTTTCCATGTATCCGATGAGATAGCGGGAACCGACCAGAAAAAGGATGCATAAAATGGATAGGATTCCCAGTTCGATGGGAACAGAAAGAAAGCCGAGTGAAGCACCAGTTGTAAATACCAGCTGGCGCATGGCATCTAAGCCTAATGTCAATGGAATAAGCGAAGCGCCTGCGGCAATCCAAAAATTGAAATTTTTTATTGGAAAATAAAACCCCGATACTAAGTAGATAGGTTCCTGGGCAAGATTGGAAATATGCCATGCCTCACGGCTGAGTAATAAGTAAACCGAGGAGGACATCATACCTAAACCATATAATGCCACCATAGCTAGCAAAAAAACTAAAAATAATTGGGAAAAACTTACAACGGCGTAATGAACATTAAATATCCAGCTGCCGATGATCATGATGACAGCAGCTCGTAAAGTCGTAGCAGCCATGCCTCCCAATGCCATACCTAACAGGATTGCCATCATAGAATTAGGCGCCAGGATGTAAAGCGCCAGGTTGCCCTGCTCTTTTTCCCAATAGAGCTGGCTGGACATGCTCCACAATACATTCATCCAAAAAGCGGTCATTGCCCCGCCGATGATGACGAAGCCAATATAATCTTCCGGCGCGTTGATAGCCCGGTAGATAAAAACATAAGCTGAGACGCTCAATAGAGGGAGTACAATATCGAAAAACATCCAGGATTTTTCGCGCTGCTGCCCGATTAACCGTGGATATGCCCGGGCAATGACGGTCTGAATGAATAATTTCACCCCTTGGTTTTTATGTACTCTCGATATCGGCGTCACTTTCCATTTCCTCGATGCTTTTACCAACCAAATCAACAAAAACATCCTCAAGGGTTGGTTCACGTTTTTGCAGATTCAGGATATGAATATTCCCGGCAGTCATCGTATTTACCACCGAGCTGATTACATCGTCCTGAGCTAAAATCAATTCTAGGATTGAGAATCCATCCTGGGCACGATGGGTGACTTTATGCACACCAGCGATTGATTCAAAATCTTGCAGGTTGGTGCCATTAAGCGGGCTGACTTCCATGCGGTATATTGCTTCTCCCTGCAGGCGGTGTTTCAGGGTTGCAGGTGTATCGCAAGCCAAAACCCGCCCCTGGTTAATAATCGCAACCCGGTCGCATAACTCATCTGCCTCGACCATATAATGGGTAGTTAGCAGCAAGGTACGGGTTTGGTCATCGTCAATCCATTTGCGGATGAAGTGCCGGATTTCACGGGAAGCGCCCACGTCTAACCCCAGGGTGGGCTCATCCAAAAATAGCACATCCGGGTCGGTTAGAAAACCTCTTACCACGTTCATCTTTTGCCGTAAACCGGTGGATAAATCCGACGATTTACTGTTGATGCGGTCGGAGAGCCCGACGATATCCAATAATTGCTTAATGCGCTGGTTGGCGATATTCGAGGGGATACCATAGAATTGGGAAAACATCCATAAATTCTCGCGCACGGTAAGCAGCCCGTAACCGGAAGATTCTCCACCCGAAACCATATTAATACGGGGGCGTACTTTTTCGGGGTTTTTCACCACATCAAATCCGGCGACAATAGCACTACCTGATGTAGGTGCTAAAAGGGTGGTGAGGATTTTAATCAATGTTGTCTTACCTGCGCCATTGGGACCTAGCAGGCCGAATAACTCGCCGTGTCGAATTTGAAGGTTTACATCCTCCAAGGCGAGTAATTCTTTTGGCTCGGTCTTTTTTCCACCGCGGATTTTATATATACGGCATAAATTTTGGGTTTCAATTGCAAAATGCATAGTTATATTTCAAAAACTGGCAAAATTGTTGGGGGAACGTAGGTTAATCGTAGGTTAATCGTCAAGCAATCTCTACTTTACTTTGGTATCATAAAAATCGAAGGGCGATTTCTCTTCTTCTCCTCCTTAGAGAGAGCCGGGAGCGGCGTACCCGGCTCTCGTTGATTCTTAGGGGGAAGACATCGCAAGATTTTATCACACTCTGCATAATTCGGCATGGCGAAAACAATCCACCGTGTGATCATTGACCATACCGACTGCCTGCATAAATGCATAACATATCGTGGTGCCTACAAAGGTAAAGCCGCGCTTCTTCAATGCCTTGCTCATCGCATCAGAAACTGGGGTGGAAGAAGGGATTTCATGGACAGTCTTCCATCGATTTTGGATTGGAACACCATCGACAAATTGCCAGATATAGCGGTCGAAGCTGCCAAATTCTTTTTGGATTTTGAGGATTGCTTGCGCGTTTTGGATGGCTGCCTTGATTTTTAAACGGTTGCGGATAATGCCGGGATTTTCTAATAACTCCGCCACTTTTCCAGCATCATACCTGGCTACCAATTGAGGTTCAAATCGATCAAATGCTGCTCGATAATTATCTCGTTTGCGTAAAATCGTCGCCCAGCTCAAGCCGGCTTGAGCGCCTTCCAGGATTAAAAACTCGAAAAGTATCTGGTCATCATGCACAGGAACGCCCCATTCTTCGTCATGATATGCAATATAAAACGGCTCTGTGCCAGCCCAGGCGCAGCGGGTGACCATTTCAGGATTCCTTTATAGAATAACGCATAATTGGGCGGCTTTCTGAGCGGCGCGCAACTTCTTGAAAACCAAGCTGTAAAAAGCTGGATTTCAACCCATGATAAGCATTGGCATCCGGCGTTTTTTGATTTTGGGGATCCAGCGGATACCCTTCGATGATTTTAGCGCCATTTTGTGTAGCATACGTTATTGCGGAACTAAGCAGAAAGTTCATGATTCCTTTCCGGCGGTAGGGTTTAGCGATAAAAAAACATACAATCGACCAGACTGGTTTATCATCCACCTGTTTGAGTATCCGTGAACGCTCCAGGCTGCTAAAATGCGAGCGCGGTGCGACAGAGCACCATCCTACAGGTTTATCGCCATCATAAGCAAGAATACCCGGCACTTCTCCAGAATTTATTATGGCTTGTAAAGCCTGTTTATTCCCTTCACCTCTTTGTCGCGCGAATTGCGCCCGGCTGAGGCGAAACCACATACACCAACAGTCTCCGGGTGCGCCTCGAGAACTAAAAAGTGTGACTAGATCTTCCCAGTTATTGGGGGTTACTGGTTTGAAGGATAAATGTAGCGATTGGTTCATTTGTAAACTATCCAGCGAATATATTGGGGAAATTTATTACAATCAGGCAGGGCCATTCCAGCCAAACCGCTTCAAGTCGATCACGTCCTGGTTATTGAATATAATGCCTTCATCTTCTAGCAATTTTTTTTGATGTGAATAACCCTTGGAATTTGCTGGTAAGCTGATTTTCCCTTGCGAATTTACCACTCGCTGCCAAGGTACGTCTTCGGGGCAGTTAGCCATTGCGCCCCCAACCCAGCGTGCCCCCCAGGCGCGATAACTTTGCGGGTTTAAAGTTTGGGCGATGGGAACCCAGCCGGCGATTTTGCCATACGTGCTTACCCTGCCAGGGGGTATCATGCGAACGATTTCCCATACCTGTGCATAAAAAATTAGTTTATCGGGTGGGGAAGAGTATTTCATTACCACCTCCATTGTTACGCCAATAATAACCGAACGCCTGTTCTATGTCAAGATGGGTATTTAATAGAGCATCCCAGCAGCAAAGCTCCATGTTACTTCTATTCTGCTTTGATTATTCAGTAGATTTGAATAATATTGCCCTCAGTTATTCTGAGATTCTGCATCTCGGATATAATTCTCTCTGATGTACAACGCCGGGGATAACGCAAACCGACAAATTGCCCGCGCCGCAGGAACGGTGATGGCAGCATTTATATTAAGTAATCTAACAGGGCTGATTCGGCAGATTCTGGTAGCCAATGCCTTTGGCACAGGCTCTGAAATGGAAGCCTTCAATGCTGCCAATCGGGTAGCTGAAACCTTGTTCAACCTGGTTGCGGGAGGCGCTTTGGCATCG
>JAAZNS010000436.1 GCA_012798185.1 Chloroflexota bacterium
CAAAAATTATCTCGTAATCCCAAATTGCACTATCTATGGTCATTATACCCGATGCTATTTTTTACAATAATGAATGACATGTTTCGTTCAATATCTCGGTGGCAATCATAAAGAAAAGCGTACATGCATGATATCCCCATCCTCCAGCACATAATCTTTCCCTTCCAAACGCAGTTTACCGGCGGAACGAGCTTGGTTCAAGCCGCCCAAAGCCAGCAAGTCTTCCTGCCCGACCACTTCCGCCCGGATAAAGCCCTTCTGTAAATCCGTATGGATGACACCTGCCGCCTCATAAGCTGTAGCGCCGCGCCGGGTGCGCCAGGCGCGCACCTCATCCTCACCCACTGTGAAAAATGACTGATAGCCTAACAAGTCATACGACAAGCTGATCACTTTGGCTAAACCTAGTTCTTCCAAACCATAAGCCGTTTTAAAGGTCTCGGCATCTTCAGGAGGAAGCTGCGCCAATTCCATTTCCAGTTTACCCTGCAATGCAACCACCCTACTAGCCTGATGGGGATAAGCGATTTCCGGCAGTTCTTGCCCCTCAGATAAATTAAGCACGATCAACACCGGTTTGAGGGTGAGAAAACCATATCCCGATAGATCTTTCAATTCTTCATCGTTGAATGCGATATCACGCAAAGGAATTTCGCTTTCCAGGGCATTTTTAAGCCGTTCGAACAGTGCCTGTTCCCTCTCGATTGGTGTCTTATCGCCTTTAACATTACGCCGCAGTTCTTCTGCCAGTCTCTCCTGCTTGCGCTCCACCGCAATTAAATCATTAATCAGCAGCTCGGCATCCATACTGGCAATATCCCGAATCGGATCGATGCTGCCCTTGCTATGCGGTACACTGGGGTTTTCGAAGCACCTTACGACATGTAGCAAGCCGTCCATCTGGGTCAACTGGTTAATCAAGGGACCTGCCATGCCTTTTTTAGCACTGTTTCCTTCTAATCCGGCGATATCGGCGTAGGTCACTTTGGCATAAGTAATTTTTTGGGGATTGAACAATGCCGATAAACGATCTACGCGCGGGTCGGGTACATCCACTACGGCAGTGTGAATTTCCACCCTACCGCCGCTCATGGTTACCGGCTGGTCGCCGCGGGTGAGCGCGTTGAAAATGGTAGTTTTTCCAGATTGGGGGAAACCTATAATACCTAAACGCATCAATACCTCTTACACACTCAGGTGCGGCGCATTTTAATAGCGCGTCGCACCTGTCAATTTTAAGTCCAGACAAGGTGCACAGGATACCATAATCAGAGTATCCTGTCTATGTATAAGCAAGACTGAAAAATCTACTTAAGGAAATTGAAATAAAGATTGGCAATATAGGAATGTTACGGAGAGAGATCCCCTTGTTTTTCATAGGTAACATTTCCTTGAATACTTAGAGGGTGTTAAATCAGCTCAACAATAACACCACATAAAAATGTCACCTGTCAATGCAAAGTAGAAATGTCACCTTGACCCTGTGCCACTCTTTGATTATACTAATCCAGCATTAACAAAAGCCGAAGTGGCGGAATTGGCAGACGCGCACGACTCAAAATCGTGTTCCTTCGGGAGTGAGGGTTCGATTCCCTCCTTCGGCATTATTCAATCAGGGCTACCGAAATAGGAGGTAGTCTTTTTTTTTCATGATTAATCTGAGATTATTATTAGCAAAGTTGAATATAAATAGTTCCCATATTTCGTCTATAATAATATTAATTGGTGAAAATCACTGGAGGCATACTTGTGCAATGCCGATAATAATCCGATCGCAACAGCCATAATCGGTTTTCAACAATGCGAACCATTGCATGTCGGGTTAAACCGTTATCTTTCAAGACATTCTCCTCTATGGTTCATATAATTCTTATCATAAAATCAGGAGATAATTTAATCATGAAATCGGTATGGCGTATTCCCATTGCTTCGGCTTTGGCTTTATTGTTGGTGAGTTTTTTATTGATTGGATTGCATAAAAACGGGCAGGCAGCCAATAGTCCTGCTGTGCAAAAATGGGAAATCGCACTAACGACCATTGAAGATACTTCTGCCGAATCGTACTCTAATACCCGCTCATTAAATATAGTTGGAGGCAATGTTTATTTATTTACCGATTTTTCTAATTCGAGTTATCGAGTCTTCAGTACAACAGCTAAAACTTGGACCGTTGACCACTCTTCCACAGTCATCACCCAAATGCTCGAAGGGTATGCGTCGGGCGTTCTTTCCGATACAATTTATGTATTGGGCGGAGTGAATGTGAGCCACACCTATCAAGGCGATGTTTGGAAATTTTCCCCTATCTCGAACACCTGGTCACGGGGGGATAGTGAAGCAACAACCCCCATTCTCGGCGGCAGGGCTGGCGGCAGCTTTACAGGTGCCCCCTCGAGAGGAGAATTACTTGCCTTTGGCGGCTCACCACCGTTTACGCCCGCTGGTGATGAAGTTTGGCGGTATAACCCTGCTACAACGCTATGGACGACATCGAATATGCCTAATCCGGATGGCGACCGGCCAGGCCATTCCGCCGGCGTTATTGGCGACAGGCTGTATCTGGTAGGAGGTGTTACACCACCCTCCGGCAATTTTGTTCAGGCAGTTACTTTGGATGGTTCGATGTTTCCATCTGTGTACATAACCGGAACTCAAAGTCCAACCCCGCGGACGTACCCGGCAACGGTTTTTGACTCTCAAAATAATCGAATATATGTCTTTGGCGGCAAGTCGATTACATCCTCCGCAGCAATGACCGATACCTGGTATTTAAGCCTAGGCACAGGTATATGGAACAGGTTGCCGGATTTACCTCAACCGCTTACCAACACCCATGCAGCAGGCTGGTATAACACCGCTTTCAAGTCTACAGTCAATTCTGAGGATTTTTTCGTCCCTATAGAGATATTGCTGGTTGGCGACCAGATAAACAACGGCACGACAATCAGTTATGTGTACGATGAATATCAAATGGATTATGAACAGATTGCTATTCCAGCAGACTTTTCGATCTATCTGCCGTTTATTATTCGAAATTATGGGGGAGCTGCTCGATATTATCGAATTGATTAATATCAAAGGGAGAATGCCATGCCTTCTCTTGATCAAATATTAGCTATCATCCTGGGAGGCGGCGTAGGGCGGCGGCTTTATCCTCTCACCCGGCTGCGCGCCAAGCCGGCAGTGCCCATTGCCGGCAAGTACCGCCTGATCGATGTGCCGATCAGCAACTGCATCAATTCGGGTATCCACCATATTGCCGTGCTTACCCAATTCAATTCGGTCTCGCTACACCGCCACATATCGCAGACTTACGCTTTCGACTCCTTCCACCAAGGCTGGGTGGACATTTGGGCTGCCGAGCAGACACCCAGTTCCACCGATTGGTATCAGGGCACTGCCGATGCAGTACGAAAACAGCTTTTGGAAATCAGATCCTCCGGCGCAGAGTACGTACTGATCCTTGCCGGTGACCATCTTTACCGCATGGATTACGCTTCTCTGGCAGAATATCATTGGGAAAATAGAGCAGAAATCACTGTGGCGGTTCAGCCTGTCCCAGAGGAAGGAGCTTCGCGTTTTGGCTTACTGAAACGTAATGAGCAGGGACGCATTACCTCTTTCGTGGAAAAGCCCACCGATCCTATAGTGTTGGCGCAATTTGCCAGCGGCAGCAACCCGCAGCGGCCATTCCTG
>JAAZNS010000437.1 GCA_012798185.1 Chloroflexota bacterium
AACCATCAGTCCAGGGATGTTCATTGAGCAGCAAGGTTATTTCTTTCCCCTCAAACCGCTTCCAATCGAAACCAGCAGGTTGTTCTACAGCTGGTTCCTCTGCTGCTGGTTCTTCTGTGGTAGGTTCCTGCGGAGCTGGAGTTGCAGCCGGCTGGCATGCTGTAATAAAAAATGAAAGAACCAACAGAATGCTTAATGCTATTAATATTTTTTGTTTCATCTTGTTCTCCTCTTATTTTTAAGCATAAGATTGAGTATTCCAATATTCGGTCTGAAACGGGGCGGTAAAATCGATTTTTTCTTTTCTCCTTTCTGGCGTTTACCTTCCAAATAAATTCCAACAAAAAAGGTATGCCTGAAAAGGATTATCCTTTCCAGGTACCATAAACACTCTCAATACGTTCTCTGACCAGGTTAATAAATTGATCGGTGACAATAAATTCACTGGCGATGGTGTACCACAAACCAGCTTGATCCACATACCAGGCTAGTTTTTTCAGCGCTTGACCAACATCATCCCAAGTTACACCCATTGCTTCCGGTCGAATATCGACGCCTACCCTGTATATTGCATTTAAAATTTCCTCTGCCCGGTTTCCCTGCATCTCGGAACCCACATAAACGCCAAGGCAAACCGGCTGCCCATGAATGAATGGCTTGTGGGTTAAATATTCCAAAGAATAAAACACAAAATGATCGACACCCTCGATATGGCGTGGGTTCCAGCCAGCATTATGAAAGGTCGCCCCTCCCCAGCGATGGGCGTTCATCAACGTGCGAATACCTTCCTCAGTTACATCATGAATTTCATCCACTTTCTCTAACACGCTATTTAAAACCCGCTCCGATTGCGCTGCCCACCACGGATCGTAAGGCCATTTTGCTTCCGTTTTTCCGCGCTCATGGGCTAATTTCCAATCGAATAATGCCGTGTGGTAACAAAAAATATCTCCAACACCGCTGCGGTTGAGCGCTTTTGGTGCTTGCTGCACTACATCGAAATCGATATAAACAGCTTCGGGAACCGCCCAGCCGATATAACGAACCTTACTTTCGAAACGCACTGCCGTACGATGACCAAAGGCAGCATTTACAGTCATAGAAGTTGGCACCTGGAAAAGGGGAAGGCGTTTATTCCAGGCAATGAATTTGGCAACATCTAGCGCTTGCCCGCCTCCTAACCCAATCACACAATTTGAATAGGGTAAATTTTCCAAATCTTTGGTCAAATCGTCGAATTCTAGGGACCTCACTAAATATACGCCCGCAAGGTTTTTATCGAAATATTGCTTGAATTTCCCCCACAAATCTGCCATCGTTACAATCAGGTAAGGGCGGTGAACAAATATTGGCAGCTCGGGAATAAGATTTCGCCCATATATCGTAACAAATTGATTTCCCGTTTCTTCCATAAATACCTCCTTAATCGAATTTTTTCTACACAAATGTTTTTAACATTGTAAAATCCATTACTTCGGCTAATACCAAATTAACCGTACCTAAAATCACAGCATTCTTCCCCAAAGGAGAAGCTACGATTTTTGGCATATAAGGGACACCGCCCTCTACATTTTTTACGATTGTTGATATTAAACCATCGACATTTTCGATTACCCCCCCGCCCAAGCAGATGACTTCAGGGTTTAAAACACCGGTCATACAGGCAACTGTAAATGCCAGATACCTTGCGGTATCATTGATTAATTCTTTAGCCCAATCATCACCTGATTTTGATGCTTCGATTATTTGCCGGATAGATAAATTAGCTCGATACTGCCCCTTGTCTTTTAAAATACGCTTCC
>JAAZNS010000438.1 GCA_012798185.1 Chloroflexota bacterium
AGTTTCTTCGCCGCCTCTCCCCTGTCATTCTGAGCGAAGCGAAGAATCTTAAATCAGTTTCTTCGTCGCTTCGCTCCTCAGAATGACAGAAAGCAGAGATTTCGGATAGGTTTATATACCCCCTTCCTTACTCCCTAACTCATCCTTCCACAAGCCGGCAAAAAGCGCATAAACCAATCGATGTCGTAGGCTGTCCACAGGAGGGACAGGTCTTAAGCTGTTCGTTATCGCCGGTAACCAGCCTTACTTCATCATCATATGCCTGTTTTTGCAGCAAGCCCCCCCTTTCCCACGCTTTTAGGAAAGAAAGATAGAACTTCAACTTTGCGCCAGGTTGGTCGGCTTCCAGTTGGTTTAATATCCTTTTATAGAATATCGAGCGCGTTCCTTCAGCGTAAGGACACTCATCGTTAATATAATCGATCTTGCGCAGCAAGGCGTAAGCTGCCATCTCGCGTTCGTAAAAGCGGAAGAGCGGTTTAACTTTGCGCCTCTGGGCAGGGTGACGCGCCTCCAGAACTGGCTTTTGCCGCAGCATGGAATCAATTTCCCAAGCGAGCGTATTCGCCAGCAAGGTAGCAGCTTCGTCATCTAGGTTGTGCCCGGTTGCCAGCACATCATACCCATTATCGCGGGCAGTCTGATCCATGATATGTCGCTTGACCAATCCGCACACAGCACAGATCTTTCCATCGCCGCGCCGGCAACGCTGCGCCATTTGGGAAATACTCTCGCCATACTTGCCCGGCACATCCACCACGATTAGCCTGAGGGTGCGTTGCTCGGCAAACCGCTCGGCTTTACGCTGCGATTCAGCAGAGTAACGCTTCCCATCATTGATCTCCAGGTTGATATATAAGCCGTCCACGATGTAACCCAATTGCCACAAGATATCCCACAGCGAGAGCGAATCCTTGCCGCCCGAAACCGCCACCAATAAACGCTCCCTGCGGGTGAACATACGATACTTGCGGATGAAACGTTCGGTTTGCTCAACAACCCACTGGGGGAAATGTTCACCGCACAGCGCCAGGCGGTGCTGGGGCATATTGATTACCGGCGGCGCGCCGCATTTACGGCAGCGGTGCTTGCGCATTTTGCGCCTCCTGAGATGACTGCCACCAGTTTGATTTCGTCACCTTCCTGAAGTAATTCTTCTTCGCTCACCAGTTCGTCTTTGCGGGTGGGCAGCACGGATTGTGGATCAATGCCGATCATCGCCAGCGCCTGGCGGATGCTGATGCGGGAAGGCACTGGGTAGGTTTTATCGCGGAAGAGGAGAGTAGAGGGCATGGGGGAAAAGTCTTTCTTCAACAACAGTAATATATAAATAGAATCTCAAAAACAAAAAAACTCATTTGATTTTATTAAGTAACTCAGTTTAATCTTCGTAATTATAGGGCGGTCTATGGCTAATCTTTAATACCCAATCTTCTTCCTCATTGACCGCATAGATGATTCGCCAATGATCTATTCTTATACGAGACAGTTTTATCATTTTAGGAACTTTTATATCCTAATATCCAACATTTTACTGTTCGATGGGTATGGTTCTAGAGCAAAGCTATCAATCGTTCGTTTGATTATTTGCCGAATATTCCCAGGCAAATCCTTGTGGATCGAATCAACCTCCGCATCGATGTAAACCCGAAATTTAGTCAATTATTCTCCCGAAAATCAATCCCCATCCCGTTCATGTTTTACATCAGCCCAGAAAAGTGCACGCCTCCTTGCCGAGCCTTCTCTTAGTCGATGTATATTTTTGTTGATAAAATCCAAATCTTTCAAATCTTTAAGCTTATCCAGGATCGTTTCCCATATTTCAATATTAACCTGAACCGCCAAAGGGCGACTATCTTTATCCACTACATACTGAATAGCTTGATTTGATGCCAATAAATTACCCTGTAACGCTTTTTTATTATATCAAATTGATGAATTCATTATTATTAATGGGGTTGTATTAGCATTATTGTCAACGGATTATAATGATCAATAAGCAGGTAATTGACCTTTTTTATCTTCTATTATTCACCACTGTTGGTTGCTATGATTTTATTGATTAGAAAATCGAATAATTATATTTATGTATCTTCCGATAAATAATTATGACGTCAGAGCCTTCTATGCGACTCCCCGAAAAAAGCTGATCGAAAAGAGGACAGCTGAAATATTCCTGGATTTATATAATGAACAAATGAAAACATCATTCGATCAGGCTTTCAGAACATCCCGATTTAATTTGCAAAGACCCTATTTCAAAAGAAAAACTTAAATTAGAAATAAGCCTATTTCCAGATATACCTGGTCAAATTCCTTTTCTATTTGGAAGATCAGATCTCCCACCTCGTCTTTCAATCAGTAAGTGGATTATTAGAACAAAGAGAATGAGAACACCTGTAAATTATATTTAAGGATATTTTGTATGGTAAAGAAAAATATTACCGAGCAGGCATATGGGTAATCTGCTCCGATGCCGGTTATTTTCCAAAAAAAGATACGCTTTTTCGCCTTAGAAATCCACAGAAATAATTATTATATTTATCTCAGGTAGGTGTAATTCATGAATTTCCCCTACCAGGTATATAATATTCTTATGCCCAAAACACGCACTCAATATGTTTGTCAGCAATGCGGACGCACCGCCGCCCGCCCGATGGGACGCTGCCCGCAGTGCGGCGCCTGGAATTCCATGGTGGAAGAATTGATTGCACCGCCTGCCACCATCCGTCATAGCCGTTCTACTGCAGTGCGATCAACCCCGCAGCGTTTGTCTGAAGTGAGCGGTGACGTGGAAGAACGCCTGCCGCTGCCCATCAACGAATTTGCCCGCGTGCTAGGCGGTGGGATCGTGCCTGGCTCTATCGTGCTCATCGGCGGTGACCCGGGCATTGGAAAATCCACTCTGCTACTGCAGGTAGCCTTGGAGATGTCTCACCAATCACCGGTGCTGTATGTTTCTGGCGAAGAATCCGAGCGGCAGATCAAGATGCGCGCCGTCCGTTTGCTGCGCGATGCTAATACTGGTGCACTGCCTCTCCCAGACAACCTATTTCTGGTTACCGAAACCGGGTTGGATGCCATCCTGGAACACATAACCCAGGTTAAGCCGCAATTGTTGATCGTCGATTCCATCCAGACCACCACCCTGCCGGAATTGGAATCCTCAGCCGGCTCAGTCTCGCAAGTGCGCGAATGCGCTTCCCGCTTGCGGGAACTGGCAAAATCGAGCGGGATTGCCGTCTTCCTGATCGGTCATGTGACCAAGGAAGGCACCATTGCCGGTCCGCGCGTACTGGAGCACATCGTCGATACGGTGCTCTATCTGGAGGGTGACCGTTTTCAATCCTACCGTTTACTGCGCTCGGTTAAAAACCGTTTCGGCGCTACATCCGAGGTAGGCGTGTTCGAAATGGGCGAGCATGGCATGGCGGAGGTGGCTAATCCTTCTGAAGCCTTCCTGGCGGAAAGGATGGTGAATGCTCCCGGCTCTGCCATCGCCGTGACCATGGAAGGTACCCGCCCCCTGCTGGTGGAAATTCAGGGTCTTACAAGCCCCACCCAATTCGGCAATGCCCGCCGCACCCCCAACGGAGTGGATTTCAACCGTTTATTACTCACCACGGCAGTACTCACCCGCCGCCTGGGATTGCGACTGGGCGAGCAGGATATCTTCGTCAATGTGGTGGGTGGGCTGACGGTGAGCGAGCCAGCCGCCGACCTCGCAATTGCGGCGGCTATTGCCTCGTCGATGCGCAATACACCGCTGCGCGCCGACGCCGTTTTGATCGGCGAAGTGGGGCTTTCCGGCGAGCTGCGCATGGTCGGGCAGATGAATGCCCGCCTCAAAGAAGCCGCCAGCCTGGGGTTCAAAACCGCCATCATCCCCCAGCGCATGCGTAAAAACGAGCCCTGGCAGGCAGATATTCAAGTGATCGAAGTCCGCTCGCTGCGCCAGGCTCTGGATCATGCCCTGGTCGAGAAAGTATAAAACCTATCTGCAGCTCATCATCTCCAGAACATTACCTGCACAAGTATAAAAAATCTAATCGGCAAACAGTCGATCTTTTTTCAGCCTTTCCATTTTTGCGCCTACATTTGAATTATCAGGAAGTCGGTTCGATTCCAGCGATTTTCTGCAAAGCCGTGATTACAGCCTGCACTAACCGAGGCTGTACCATGCCAGTGTCAAGCCTCATACCTCCTTGTGGACCGCCTTGTGTGCCACTCCCCGCACCAGCCCGCGCGGCGGGCGGGGTACCTTGCGGCATTTGACCACCACCCTGAGGAGGCTGCTGAAGCCCGTCTTCTCCTTGAGGAACTCCCATATCATTCATTTGTTCCTGCAAAATAGTCATTGCGGTTTCGCTGGTGATCTTCATATCAGAAATGGCGGTGATCTGTTCGTCTGTCATGGCTGCTTGAATCTGTGTGATGAGGTCATCTAGCTGGGTTTGTACAGCCGGATCTATGGTCGGCATCGCTGGCGGTGTGCCCATATCCGGCGGTATGGATTCTCCTTCAGCACCACCCTGCTGCGGTGTTCCCTGACCGGCTTGAGCCCGATTGGGCATAACACTCTGCAAAATAGTTTGATAGGTCATCCAAAGGGAAAGCAAATTGTTAGCTTGCTCTGCGGTGATCGCCTGATCGGTACCTTCAAATTTCAAGGTGCCTAATAATAACTGCATCTCGATAGATACAGCATCATCATAATCGACATTCAAGCGTGTTTTTTCTTCGGTTATATCTTCGGATATTACCACGGCATTCTCTGTTGCCTCAGGTTCTTCCGTGATCAAGGCTGTTTCTGTAACCGATGGCTGTTTCGTAACTAACGTGGATTGTGTTCCTCCACAAGCTGTCAAGATGAGCATCAGTGCTATCATGGTTGTGACGATCGTTTGTTTCATAACTTCTCCATTAAGAAATTTTGTTTTCAGAGAAATGCTTATTTTCTTCTATCTCAAATATCATGATAGTTTCGGTAAACATTTCTCAAGATTTTGAAGATGATTAAAACACCCAGATATTCACAATTTGTTCAGAGAAGATTAAGATAAAGTTTAGATTTTTTAAGGGAGGAAATAGATTCAAGAAACCGAGATACCAATGGTATTGTTGATCCGGTATCTCTTTTTTCATGAAAGATCACCGTTCGCATCTCTGGTTTGCCCAAGCAAAGGAATTTGCTTTATTTTCCCCCAATGACTTTGTTGAACGCCCTATTGTTCAATATAATCTAAACTAACCGGCTCTAATTTCTGCATTTGGTCGTGATCGGGAAGCTGATCTTCCAAATTACGCACCACGGGCACGAAAAAGAAAACGATCAGCACGATCACGATGTAGGATAAACCAGCAAAAACGAATTGGAGAGCCATTCCCGAACCGGGGCTGTTTCCCACCAGCCCGCCAAAGGTGCGCGCCAGCCAAGTGGAAGACTGCATAGCAGGTTCGGTGACATAATCTGCCAAAGCTCCCGCCATAATGGGCGTAATCGGATCCAAGAACCAGGCAATCATCCGCCGGACGGCAAAGACGCGCCCCTGAACATCGGGCGCTACTTTTGCCTGCCAGATAGCCTGGCTGGAA
>JAAZNS010000048.1 GCA_012798185.1 Chloroflexota bacterium
AATCCTGCAGTTGAACTAATAATGCACCACAAACTATAATTATTACATTCATAAATAACGGATCTTCCGATGTTTATCAGAGACCAAGGTATTAACCAACCCCACCATTATTGGATAAAAAATTTAGAGCGGATTGTGAATGCTGTAAAATCTTTCAGCATCATTTTATTGATTTTTTCCGAACAGACAATCCATGCTGTTTATAATCCGGGTTATCTTTTAGCATCTAAATTGAGGTGACAAAAAAAGATCATCATTGCTTCAAAAAACACCGAACACGCCGTTTCGTAGTTTTAAAGTTATCTCAATTGCTCATGAATTTGTTACCAAAACATTGAAGACATTGAGATTGGATCTAAGGATTTTTTATTGAGGTTTATAATCAACAAACGAATTTCATCGGGCAAGTGCTGCCTAACGAGGTAAAGCGACGATCAACGGTCTCTTCCCACGGAAGTGTGGTTGTTCAACCTATGTAATAGCGCAGTTGGTATTAAAGAGATCATCCATCGCGGCGAATTTATTGGGACAACGAAGCCTCATTGAGACATTATTGGTAATGTCAGGAGACCATTTATCGAGTGAAGTGAGCATATAAGGATTTAACCCCAGAAAATGAAACTCAACCACATTCAACAAGAAGAAGTCCTTTCCTTTGCCCAGCAGTTGATTCGGGTGCCGGGCACATCGGGAGACGAAGGTCAGGTTGCATCATTAGTAAATCAGAAAATGAGAGAACTTAGCTTTGACCAAGTCCATGTAGATTCATATGGCAGTGTCATTGGCACCATAAAAGGATCGCATCCTGGGCAAACCCTCTTATTTGACGGGCACATGGATGTTGTACCAGTTCGTGAACCAGACCAGTGGTCTTGTGACCCATATGGGGGCATCGGTTCAGAGGGTAAGTTAATGGGCAGAGGGTCTGCGGATATGAAGGGTTCCCTGGCAGCAATGATTTATGCTGCATCTTACTTAAATCGGGATGAAATCGCTGGAACTATTATCGTTTCTGCAAGTGTTGCTGAAGAATTGATACCGGGGCGAGCCCTTGAATCAATTTTGGATACATTTCCCGCTGATGCAGTGATTATCGGGGAACCAACAGAACTGCGTTTGGGGTTTATAGAAAAAGGCAGATGCACCATCGGCATGACTGCAAAGGGGCGTGTAGCGCATAGCAGCCGCCCTGAGCTAGGGGAAAACGCCATCTACTATGCAGTTAATGCGATCGATCGTATTAAAGCTATTCCTTTGCGCACTGACTCAGTGCTAGGTAAAGAGGTTATCGAACTGGTCGAGATCCGTTCAACGCCTTCACCTGGAAATGGAAGTGTTCCAGATTCTTGCTGGGGATTATGGGAGTGCCGAATTTTACCCGGAGAGAACGAGCAAGCTCTGCTAGAAAGATTTTTAAATAGTCAAAAGGATACAAATTGGCAGGAGAAAATTCATTTTGCAATTGAAACCATCGATATCCCCTGCTATACTGGTAAACACCTGGTAGGTAAAGATTTCTTACCTGGCTGGAAAGGCGATGAAAAAAGCCGTCTATTCAGGCAAGTGACAGCTGCTATCGAGAAGAACGGAATACCTCTGATAAATTGGCCTATTCCTTATGGATGTAATGCTCTGGCAAGCTGCGGATTACGTGGTATACCAACTGTAGTTTTCGGACCGGGTAACGTAGAATTAGCTCATCGGCCTAATGAATATATGGAAGTCCGGGACTTATGGAAGGCAACAGAGATCTTCGGTTCTATTATGGAATTAAATGGAGCCTTTGCATGAAAGTAATATATCTCCACAATCCAAGATTAAGCAATCCAAATAGAACGGGAATAATGCATAAGGAATCTTGTGGTGGATTTTATCTTTTACAAAGGTATTGAATCCGAAAGGAGGTGTGAGACGCTAAAAAACAGAGGCTGCGAACCTGCCATAGTGAGTGCCTGCCTTGCTGGTATCCGGTGTGTGAACTACCCTTCTTTGGTGTTTGAGCACAAAGGTGTAGTTGAACTCGTCGCGAACTGCCACGCAATCCCGCTTTGTTCAGAGCAGTTGGGTGGTCTTCCAACACCTCGTCCCCGGTAGGTTTTATTGGGGGCACTGCAAAAGATCTGTGGACTGGATCACCCGGTGTACGTATGATCAGTACTAACGGAGATGACTTTACAGAAGAATTTATGAAAGGCGCTTGGGAGGTCTTGCGGATTGCCAAATTAACCGGTACAACTAAGGCAATCTTACATAACGGAAGCCCTTCGTGTGGTGTGACTAAAACGAGTATATTCGATATTAATGGCAACCTGGTTGGCAGTGAAGGTTGTGGCGTTTTAAGCTGGCTGCTCATGGAAAATGGTTTGGAGGTAATTTCCTCAGATGAATGGCATGCACCATAAAGATTTGCAAGCAAGTTCAGCAGCCTATACGATTGTTCCTCCTACTTGCAATGATCAGAATTCACCAGCATTGTGAGTATATCAAAGAGCCTGCCAAGGAGCACTGATCTTCTACATAACCTAGTGAAAAACCATTGCAAACTTAGGAAAAAGAAAGGAGAAATCACACTCTGTTTATTACAACTCAAACAATAATAAAAATATTGGTTAAATAAATCTAATTAGCGAGTTATTCATGAGGAGAAATGAGACATGAAAAAAATACAATTAATCTTTGCAATGTTAATAATTTCCGCGGTCCTTTTAAGTGCCTGCCAACCAGCAGCCACACCGACAGCGGTTGCTGAACAACAGGAACCGACTAAGGAACAAGCCCCGAAACTCAAAGTAGCGATGGTCTTACCTGGTTTGAAAACCGATGAAGCCTTTAATCAGTACACTTATGAAGGTATGATGAGAGCTGCAAAAGATTTCAACCTGGAAACCGCATATGTGGAAGAAGTAGCGCAAGATGAACAGGTCGAGGTTATTCGTCAATTTGCCCAAGAAGGGTACGATATTATCATTGGCCAGGGCGGTCAATTTGGCGAAGCGCTCATGACAGTAGCTAAAGAATTTCCTGATCAGAACTTCATCTTTAGTGTAGCTACCGACACCGGGGGCGTCCCCAACCTGACAGCAGCAACAGTAAGTTACAGCCACGCCGGCTATATTGCAGGTGTCATGGCATGCCATACCACTAACAACAACAAAGTCGCCATGATCTTAGGTGAGTGGTACGATCCGCATCGGCAAATGGAAGCCAGCATTAAGAAAGCTCTCACTACCTGCGGCAAGGAAATTGAATTTACCTCCGTTGCCACTGGTTCATGGTCCGATGTCAACAAAGCCCGTGAAGCGTCACTGGCTCTTGTCGCCGATGGATATGATGTCCTCATCCCGTGCCTTGATGCAGCTTATGTAGGCGTGCTGACCGCTGCGCAAGATTCTGAAAACGTCAAGGTTGTTGGGACTGTTATTGATATGGCTCCTGTTGCGCCTGAGGTCGTTGTTGGCAGCGCATTGTTCAACTGGAACGAACTGGGGTATCAGGAAGCTTCTGGAAACCTTCTGGATGGTAAAACCCACATTTTGGGTATGGCAGAAAATGGTATTAGTTACGTGACGAATGATCTACTCTCCGCTGAAGGCAAAGCAGCTGTGGAAGAAGCAGTTGCTGGCTTGAAGTCGGGTGAGTTGGGAATCGCCCCTTAACCTAAAGGTTAGTATTTATAATCAAAACGGCAGTGGGTGGTGCGGAAACGCCACCCACTGCGCATAAGGTACATAGGAATAATGTATCAGTTTTCGATGAAACCCCAAGTACAGCCGAATACCCAAAAGTGGAACGTTGCTGTTGGCTTGGTTGGAAATAGAAGCATGAATGAAACTAACCGGGCTTATCAAAAGAACAGCTTGAATTTATTTTTGCCGAAGCCGGGTTAATCATTTCTTGAAAGCCCGAGTTAATTGAAGGATGTGTTTATGGTGATAAATGACGAACTCGCATTACGCATGGAGGGAATCACAAAACGTTTCCCTGGAGTCCTGGCAAACGATCGGATCACGCTCGATTGCCGCAAAGGCGAAGTTCTCGGATTACTTGGAGAGAACGGTGCTGGTAAAACCACGCTGATGAATGTTCTTTATGGTCTTCATCAACCAGATAGCGGTCAGATATTCATCAAGGGTAATCCGGTTAAAATCGAGTCTCCCGCAAAAGCAATTCAACTCGGGATTGGCATGGTCCACCAACATTTCAAATTGGTTGATGCACTTACAGCATTAGAGAATGTGATATTAGGCATTCCTTCACAACACCCCCCATTTCTTGATCTTGCGCCTGCTCGCGCGCGTATGTTGCATTTATGCGAAGAATATGGCCTTATGGTGGATCCTTCCACAGAAGTGTGGAGGTTGCCAGTAGGGCAGCAGCAATGGCTGGAGATCTTGAAGGCATTATACCGGGATGCCCAATTGCTGGTACTCGACGAACCGAGTTCTGTGCTCACACCTGCTGAAGGCGAACAGCTCTTCAAGGCTATCCGTAAGTTGACCCAGGAAGGACGTTCGGTCATTTTCATCAGTCACAAATTAGGCGAAGTACTTGAAATCACAGACCGAATCACAGTCATTAGGGATGGTCACGTGGTAGGTACCGTACCGACGAAAGAAGCAACACAGCGCGAACTGGCTCGAATGATGGTGGGTCGCCCAATCTCGATGGAAAGAAAACCCAGACCCGCTATTACAAAAAAAGAACCCATCCTGGTCATGGAAAATGTTAATGCAAACGATGACCGCGGTCTTCCCGCATTGAAAAATTTTAATCTCACCATCCACGCTGGTGAGATAGTTGGGGTAGCAGGTGTCGATGGTAATGGTCAACGCGAGCTGGCTGAATGCATTGTGGGCTTGCGAAAACGAACAAGCGGAACGATCCGCATTCAAGGTCGTATCGTCGATCGTGTGATTGATGATCCATCCTTCGTTGGTTATATCCCTGAAGACAGACAAAAAACGGGTCTCTTCTTGGATCTTCGTATATCGGAGAATCTAATCATTAAAGACTTTTCACGCCCGCCCTTCTCAAAGAGAGGGATTCTCCAATATGACGCCATCAGGCAGCATGCAAAAAAGTTGATCAACGACTATAACATCCGTACACCCTCAGGAGAAGTCCAAGTAAGACATTTATCAGGCGGGAATCAGCAGAAGGTTGTCGTTGCACGAGAGCTAAACGCAAAACCTGTCCTCGA
>JAAZNS010000439.1 GCA_012798185.1 Chloroflexota bacterium
CGGCAATTTGCTGGAAACTGAAGAACCTGTTGAAACTGAAGCCCCTCCTGAAGAAGTCGAAGAACAATCGATGGATGACGCTGAATTGGAATCAAAAATTCAAGCAGCAAAAATCCTGCTTTTTGAGGATGTTTCCGGTGTGATTCCTCCTAAGATTCGAATGGTCAAAGAAGCGCTCGATCAAGCAAATTATTCCTACACTGATGTTGGCAGTGCCCAGGGGTGGCTGAAAGATCAACTTATGTCTGATACAGACTGGGATTTGATCATTATGTCCTCCGAATATGGCGGAAGAATTACCGGAGAATTTTTTGATTACTTGATGGAATATGCTTCTAAAGGCACCGGCATTATCCTTGAGTTTTGGGATCTCGATGCTATCTTTCAAGGAAAAAGTAAAGCTTTGCTAGATGAATGCGGCATTGAATTTCAAGTGGATTGGACTGGAGGAGCGGCAAGCACCTTGCGTTTCCTGCAGATGGACCATCCGATTTTCCATGAGCCTAATGAATTGAGCTCATCGTTAAAATACACAACCAGACACTGGAAAGACGGCGGCGATTTGGTCAAAATAAAAAGATATGGCGGAAATGTTGTTGGCGATGCCGTTTTACTGATTGGTACCGATCCAAGCCAAAAAGAATCTCACGCTGTTCTGACAAGCTGCATGGAAGGCAGAACGTTAATTCAAACCTTCACCACCCACCAATATAATGCCGAAGATATGACGAAACTTTGGCAGAATTATGTTTACTACACCCTAAAAAACCATTTTTTGTATAAACCATAAAATAATTAAATATATTAACGTCGTTTAACACTTACCCGATTTTACCTGAAGGGTAAGTGTTTTTATATTTACCAGTAGAGATTTCAGTTTGGCAAACATGCGTTTTAGTACACGTTTTGCACAATATATTTTCACGCTCTGCCTAGTTTGTCATGGTTTATATGACAAAGTGCCTTTATCTAAAACGGGATAATTTTCAATAATGTTGGTTACCGCAATTTACTTAATAAAATGATTGACTTCTCTTAATAATTCCTCTATACTACCAAATAACATTTGCTTCTTTTTTTCCCCTTAATTTTGTTTATTTACTATTTTGATATCTTTTCACCAGGAGCCATTTTCATGAAAAATCTACACCCTTCAACTTACCGTCAATGGGGATTAATTCTTGTATTTATTACCTTATTTAGCGTTACTTTAAGCTGTGATATTACTTCTTCATCCAACGATAGCGCAAAAATGACATTGGCTGCGCTCGATGTTCAGGCAACTGTAATGGCGCAGCAAGGATTACAAAACGCTGAGGCTACAAACCAAGCCATGCAGCTACAGTTTACCAAATCAGCCTTGGATATGCAGGGAACCATTCAAGCGCAGCAAGCTCTGTTATCTGCAGTACCGCCCACTGCTCAACCACCAACCCAAGAACCACCACCGCCTGTGCAAACCGAAGCTCCTCCTGTAGTGACTGAAGCGCCCCCTCCGGCTATAAGCCAGGGGTCGACTGAACTATCCGAAGAAGAGTTAAAAGCAAAAATCAAAGCAGCCAAAATCTTGTTATTCGAAGATATGTCGGGAACAGGCTGGTACCGATATGTCCAAGAAGGGCTTGATCTTGGGGATTGGTCTTACACCGATGTTGGTAGCGCCCAAGGCTGGTTCAAAGACAATCTGCTATCTGGTACAAAATGGGATTTGATCATCGCCGCCTCGGAATCACGTACTAAAATTCAGGGCGAATTTTTCGTTTACCTTAATGATTATATTAAACAAGGAACTGCTGTGGTCATCGAACATTGGGCGCTGGATGACCTTTCCCAGGGAAAAGTTGCCCCCATCCTGGCTAAATGCGGTGTTGGTTTGTATAAAGATTGGTTTGTACCATTTGGCACATTACCCAACCTTTCCGTCTGGTTCCTGCAGCCCGACCACCCCATATTACATTATCCAAATGAGGGCATTTCATTGCGCCGTTATACAAACTTTTGGAATTTCGATACCGATAAAGGCGACCTTTTGAAAATCACTGGGGGCGGGGATGCAGTTTTGGTTGCAGGCACAATTGCTGACCGCAAATCGGACCATGGCACTATCGCTTCTTGTATGCAGGGCAGGCTCATTATCATGACTCAATCATCTCATGAATATTATCGAGAAGATATCACCCGTTTATGGGAAAATGTCGCCTATCAAGCGCTTAAAGCCCACTTCACAACGGTGCCATAAATCATAAACCTCGAGATCAATAAAAGGAAGGGTTACTACCCAAGCTGGTAACCCTTCTTTTTATTCATAATCATATAAGTCATTAGTGGTTGTCTCAAAGAAGATTATCACTCTGAGCAAAGCGAAGAATCTATAAAAATATATGAAATGCTTCGCTACGCTTTGTGAAAACACACTTCGTGGTACATGACAATAATAACTTCTTAGACAGCCTCTTATACTTTAAAGATTAATAAGGTACGCTGGCGGTAAACCAATCGAATTCAACTGAAAGCGGATATACATTTTCAGAAGATACAAAAATTCCAACGCCGCCTTCGCGCAAAATCGCCCATGCTCCACCAATTTTGGTATCAACTTTAGTGACTTCATAACCATTTATCCCTAAAGTTAAAGTATCACCTTTACAAACAAAAGTATATTCATTTTGTTGTTTGCCCATATTAATTAAATTGGAAGCACCAGTTTTTAACGCTTTATAGCCTCCATTATTTGGATCATATAGGAAGATAAAGTATTCCCCTGTATTTAAGATATTTGCTTCATACCAACCGTCTTCTGAAAAACGGCAAAATAAACCGGTATAATTTGTATTTTGCCCTAAATTTTCTACTTTGGTATCTAATTGAATATCTTCATATGTGAAATTTTTGTTTACAAAGTAAACATAGGTGCGTGCTTTTAGAATCTTGACTCTAAATTTACTGTTTTTTGCTTCTTGAGAAAATCCACTTTCATTGCCTTTTACAACCACATACTCCCAATCGGAAACATCATCGAACTCAGTAGAGTAATAATATTCTCCAGGTTTACTCGCATTTTGATTTATTGTTGTCCCCGGAATCGTTCCCGTATTATCCTGGTTATCATCTGTGGTGGTGGTAGTATCGCCCTCGGTCGTCGTCCCAAAGGTGGATGTTACCGCCAATTCCCTGCCATTTAATTGTCCTTCTAATAATTCGCTTGTCCCTAAGCGGAGTACTTCAACAGGGATTGTCTCGGTTTCACTATGACTGCGAACAATAGTGCAATATTCTGTCATCGTGCCATCCGATGCAACCGGCAAATCACCTAATTGGGTGATAATATCTCCTGGCAAGACCCCTGTTTTATCAGCTGGGGAACCTGGAACCACAGAATACACCCACACTCCCTTGATTGAGCCGTCTTCATTTGATACTGCTTCACCATTTATGCCAATCGAATCGACATTTTGTCCCGTCTTGAGTGTATTCACCACAACTTTTGCGATCGTTTCTGAAATTCCAAAGGCTTGCCGTGTTGATGAATTACCCATGTAATGAACAGCTAACACCTTACCATCAGGCGTCAATACCGGTCCCCCGGAATTTCCCGGATTACTGGTAGCATCGTATTCGAGTACTGAATTAACGGAAGAGCGGCTCGCCTCACCGCTGGCATTATTTTTCGAAATAATTCCCTTGGTCAATGAGTACTGAGGATCACCAAGCGGGAAACCCGCCAGGTACATATCCATACCAACATCGATCTGCCCATCATACCAATTCAAATACGGAAAACCATCACCTTCGATATCAATAACCGCTAAATCAGAGCATTCTGAGACTCCAACAATTTTAGCATTGTATTCGACACTGGTATCGCCGCCAATCCACACTTTTAATAATCCTGAACCGGCTACAACATGATTGTTAGTCACCGCAAGCCCGGAAGGGTCAATAATAAAACCTGATCCTCTTCCTGCGCCGAGATATTCACCAAATTTGGGATCTGCAAATGTTCCCTGGGCTTCGATTTGGATTACTGCTTTTTGAACATTATTAATTCCTGAAATTCCTTCTTCGGTGACTTCAACTGGAGCTTCTGTCGCTTCGACCACAAGAGGTTGGGTCGCTAGAACGGGTGGCTCGGTTGTTTTTTCAGTCGGTGTGCCAAACATACTGCAAGCTATCCCAACCACCAGAATTAAAATTACCAAAGCTGCAAATGGTTTTAATACTCGGACAGTCATTTTATTGCTCCTATTTTATTAATTTCTTATAGTTTAATAGTAAAGGAAATTCGAAGCTAATTTAATAATATAGATAATTAAGATATTATTATACCATATTGCAATATACTCAATCGGTAATATTATTCAAACTGATAAAAAACAACTACTTTGGAAAATATAGAGCGGTTTTCTTCGTAAGAATACTTTTTCAACACACTCATATTATATATACTTTTTTCAATATTCACGTATTATGAGAGATTTGAAAACCAATAATATTGAAATTGGGTACATAGGTGCCCTATTATTTTTCTTCAGTATAATATTTTTTCAACACTTTCGTATTACTCAAAATTTTCCTTGTTGTTTTAAACGCCAATGGCGGGAGTTCGTTACGAGAGAAGAAACCAACCATGTCAACATCATCTGCGGGCTTCAGCTCACCGCCGAGAATATCCGCACAATAAACGATCAAAATATGCGCTCCCCGGGGATGCTCTAATCCATAAACGACATCCAATAAACCAGAAACTTTTACTTGTAACCCCGTCTCCTCGCTACATTCCCTTTCAGCAGCAACAATTGGATCCTCCCCAGCATCAACAAAACCTGCTGGGAGGGTCCATAATCCTTTTTCTTGTTCGAAGACTCGTCTTACCAGCAATATTTGATTTTCTCTTTCCACTATAACAGCCACAGCCACTCTTGGATCAGCAAAGTACACCCAGTTACACTGTAGACAGGTTGGGCGAAGCCTTCCAAAGCGTTCCTGTTGTTCTAATTTACATCCACATTGCGGGCAATAATTGATTGCATGAATGATCATGAGGTTTTCTTGGATTTTAATATGAACGTCAATACCCCCGAAATAACGATCAGGCCTCCAAAAATGATTTCTAAAATCCGCCAAACATTTACTTTTGGATACGCTGCTTGTGGTTCAGCTTCCTCGGTTACGCTGTAAACAGGCGCCTGTAAATTATTTTCCTTTGCCGTGTCATATTCTTCTACGGTCTGTTCTCCCACATCCGAAGTAGTGTCTTCCATACCAGCACCCATTCCGCCAAAATCTTTGGAATATGATTCTGGTGGTAGTGGATATGATTCTTCTGGTGCAGCAGCTAATTGAGGCATTTCCACAACAGTGGCAGTAGGTGCAATTTTCATCAAAGAAGGCATTGTTGAAGGTAGCGGTTCAATGGGGGCATTACTCAATGGAGAAGGCTCTTTTCCGGCTGCTTCTTCAGCATCCATCATTTCTAATGTTGGAGGTATCGTGGCAGCAGGCATCATAGGTACTTCATGTTGAGCAGCTGGACCTTCTGCTTCAGTAAATTCTGCTTCAGCCGATTCCTGTGTTACAATCGCTTCTCTTTGTTGAATAGCTGCCATCTGCGGAGTTTGTTTAAAAACAAAATCTCCCAATAACGCAAAAACAAATAAGATACTGGCAACAACCGTGCTGAATTTCAACAATGGGAAGAATCTTGAAGCCCGATCTTGTTTCTTTAACCCTACCATCCGGCTGGTTAATGTGAAATTACGCGGCGCTTTTAATTGAGGCGAATTGCGTAACAATAGTCGGGTTCGGCGTAAACCTTCGAGAGCCTCCCGCATGTCTGCGTCTGTAGACAATTTAGATTCTAAACGGGTTTTCTCCTGCAACGATAAATTATCATCCAGGTACGCTGATAACACTTGCCAATCACGAATTGATAATTGCTTTTTCATCGCATGCCCTCTTCAATTGGACGAAAAGAAGAAGGTAAAAGTTCCCAAAAACCTTGTAAACAGTTGCGTAAGCTTAAACGAGCACGCGCCAACCTGCTTTTTATGGTACCAATAGGCTTATTGATCGAATATGATGCTTCTTGATAATCCATCCCTTGAATATCAACTAAAATAACAACTGCTCTAAATTCTGGCTGTAATTTTTCCAAGCAATGTTGAATGGCGTTCCCTAATTCTCGCCTTTGTAATGCATCTTCCGGTCGTTCTCCCGGATCGATCATCCATGGCATATCATCATAAACATCATCATCCGCCGTCATTGGTTCAAGTGGAACCGTTGATCGGCGTTTCTTTCTGCGTAATTCATCATAACATGCATTGATTGCTATCCTAACCAGCCAACCGCGAAAGGATCCTCCCCGAAATTGACGAATATTTCGAAAAGCAGCGATGAACGTTTCCTGCGTAATATCCTCAGCTGCCGAAGGATCTCCTAACATGCGGCAGATATGTCCGTATACGAGGTCTTGATAGGCTAAGATCAAACGATTGAATGAATCCAAATCGCCTTGTTTTGCGCTGTTGATCAGTGAAGTTTCATCCATGATTTTCGTGTCGCCGGAATAAATTTAACGATAATATCCTAACTTAAAGCATAAAAAGGGACAAGGGCAATAATTCATTTGATTATCTTCCCACTTTTCCTGATAGAATCTATTAATATACTTGGGAAAATGCAAATACTCGGGTCATGAGAGAAATTCATCGAATTTGAACAAGCTCACTTAAAGAATCTAGTAATTACGGCTATACGAAAGATCATCATATGCCACTGGACATAACCCGCATCCATGCAATTTGCTTCGATATTGATGGAACATTGCGAAATACCGATGATCAATATGTGTTAATGCTGCAAAAATGGTTATATTACATCCGGTTTTTATTCACCAACCATGATTATTCACTTGCAGCAAGACGTATTGTGATGGCTTTAGAAGAACCGGGAAATATCTTCATCCAAATTCCTGATCGGTTGGGGATTGATAAACCTTTGTCCAGCATTATAAATTTTATCGACTCAAAGCGTAATCATAAACCAACTCAAAATGAAACGATTATTCCCGGTGTAATCCGCTGTTTAACATATTTCTACAATCATTATCCTCTAAGTATTGTGAGCGCTAGAGGAGAATTGCAAACAATGCGATTTTTAAACCAATTTGGAATAACATCACTTTTTCATTGTATCGCTACTGCCCAAACAATGCCCCATTCAAAACCTTTCCCCGATCCGCTCATATGGTCTTCACAACAAATGGGTGTATCTCCTGAACAATGCCTTATGGTGGGAGACACTACAATTGATATATTTACAGCCAAAGCAGCTGGTGCGCAATCGGTCGGGGTACTTTCTGGATTCGGAGAAGAGGAGGAATTGCAGCGCGCCGGGGCAGATTTAATCATCCCCTCTGTAGTTTTCCTCATTCATGTACTCAATGAAAGGATTTTAAATTGGCACAAGAAAAGTAGATGAACTTGAAATATAGTTAACCAAATGCTGTTTTTTGATTCTTCAATTGATTTAATAATTTTTTATAGTCAGCTGCTTTTTCTGGATTAAGATTTATAATTGCTTCTACAGCCTTGATGGCTGAATCTCGATCCCCCCTGCTTAAGTATATATCTCCCGCAGCATCATACTGGGTAACCGCTTCTTGAACTTGTCCTTTTTTCTCGTAAACTTCTGCCAGTTTTATTTTCAATGCTGGTTGATTAGGAAATTCCTGAATCAATGAATTAATAAAGCTCATTGCATCATTTAGTTTATTTTGCTGATACAAATAGCTCAGATATTTTTCTGCAGCCGATAATGCTTTTGCATCTTGATTTGTTTGCAATTGAAGTGCAACCAAGTTATAGGCAGCATTTTCTTCACCGGGATCAATGGCTAAAATTTGCTCAAAGCATTTCAATGCATTTCGCCATTCCAGGTTTTGCATAAATAGATCTGCCTGCCGTTGATACAATTTTATTTTTGCGCTGTCATCGACCCCTGGGAGCTGAGCTAATTTTATAGCTTCCGCATAGATTTTACGAGCTTCATCAATATTTGCCAGATTGTAATAAATTTCTCCTAATTCCAAATACTGGTTTAGGGCTTTAAGGCTTTGGCCATTCAATATCAATTGTTCGATTAAATGACGCCTGACCGTCAAATCCATTGGCGCCAATTCAATAATTTTCATCAAATATTCAATGGCGCGGGTCGTTTCACCACGCGATATATACGATTGCGAAATAACCTTCATCTTTACAATCGCATCTTCTATATAACCTTGTTGAAGTAATAATTCAACCATTAATGCATGTAAGGGTAAATATGACGGGGCAAACTGTAAGATATAATAAGCTTCTTCCATTGCAGAACGAAGCAGCCCCTCTTTTTTCAACCGATTGATGTGTGCAATCGAATCTAAAACCTGATTACTTCCAGCGTGAAGAATAATTTCCACTAAGGGAACAACTTTTCCATCACTTATTGGTGTATCTTGAGCACCTGTTAATTGCACTCGGGTTTGGTTCAGATAATTACGCCAATCATTCCTTTGGAGCATGCGAGTGATTGATTCGCAGGTCTTTTTATGAACTTCCTCCGATTCTTCTTGTTGGAGGTTTTCGATAATCGGTTCATAAGATTGCAGTAATTCTTCGCGGTATTTCTTCGATACCAAACTGACATCTGCATATTTCAATGCTTCCAGAAAATCGCTGGATGCTTCTTTATATCGAGAAAGCTGATAAAGGATTTTCCCTGATAATAACCTTGCCCCAAGTGCGAAGTCTTCATGTCCGGCTGCCATTTTTAGATATTTAATGGCGCTTTCCATTCGTTCATTTTGAAAATATAACCACCCAATCTCGAAAAATGCAGCGGGATGGCTTAAACCTGCCTCGAAAGCTTTTTCGAATTCATCAGCAGCAGGGCGATATTCCGACCGAGTATGATAATCGATTGCTAGATTTAAATGGATTAATGCTTTTGAAGTATCGGCTTGCCGAGATAACCCCCGTACTCCTTGCATTAAAGATTGTAAACCTCGGCGAGGTGCCTGTGTGTCTGTTACATCTGCCTCGGTGGTTTCGAACACCATATCTGCTAAATATGAGAGCGCGCGATTACATGCTGCCTGTATCGGATCTATGTTTAACTCTCTTTGAGCATCTGCACTGGGAGCAGCCAACTGAGCTGCTACCTTTTCCTTCCCACGAGATTCTGTTATTTGCAATTGCGGCGGTAGTGGCAGGTTTTTGCCAGAACTCAATAAAGAAAGATACTTTCCCACCTCTAAATTATCTGGATCTAATCCCTGTGCATGCTGTACAGCTTGAAAGGCTTTCTCATTATTTCCAGAGTGTTGGTATAAACTGGCTAATAATAAAATCTCATTGATAGCTTCTTCTTTATTGCCCATCTTTTCATTGATAATCGCCAGACGCAGATGAGCATGGATATTATCTGGTTGTAATGAAATCACAAACTCTAAATTTTCAATCGCCCGGTTTAAACTCTTCGATTTCAAATTCAATTCAGCAGCCCGTAACGAATTGATAATTGCCTGCTCTTTCTGATTTAACGCGGCATAAATTTGACCCATGCGTTCCAGTGGAAGAGGGTCATCTGGGGCAGCTTTTGCAGCGCTTTGATAACAAACTAATGCCTCATCGAACTCCTTCATTTCATGAAGGGCAAGTCCCAAGTTGGATAAAACTAGCGGGTTATCAGGAGACAATTCCAAGGCTTGTCGATAATAAACCGCTGCATCATCCCATTTTTGATCCCAGGCAGCTGTGCTGGCTTGATCTAATATTTGGCGGAATCGTTCATCTGAATCGTTCATAATTTCTCCGTGATAGGTTGCAATTCGCCCCAATTTTTCCCAAACCGCGCATCTGTTTTAAGAGGAATACTTAATTTAAAAGCATTTTCCATTTCCTGCTGCACCAAAGAAGCAACACCGGTCAATTCTTTTTCTGGACATTCAAAGACCAGCTCATCGTGAACCTGGAGAAGCATCCGTGCAGAATATCCTGCCTGTTTCAATAGCGGTGGAATTCGAAGCATGGCAATCTTCATAATATCTGCTGCTGTGCCTTGAATAGGAGCATTGATGGCTTCCCGCTCTTCTCGACCGCGAATATTTTGATTGGTCTGCGTTTTTAATCCCGGAAAATATCGCCTTCGTCCAGATAAGGTCTCGACGAATCCAATTTCTGCAGCTTGTCTTCTAATATTCGACAAATATGCTTTAACACCCGGAAATTGCTTGAAATAAGCTTTCACAAATTCTTCTGCTTCAGCCAGGGTAAGGTCAGTTGTGCGCGTCAATCCAAACGGGCTCATGCCATAGATGAGCCCAAAATTGATTGCCTTGGCATGCCGGCGTTGTTCCTTGGTCACTTGAGATAATTCTACACCAAATACTGCCGCAGCCGTTGCTGCATGAATGTCTTTACCCTCACGAAAAGCATTAAGCATGGCTTCATCTTGTGCCATATGGGCAACAATTCTTAGCTCAACTTGCGAATAATCGACCGATAACAGTACATTCTCTTCCCCGGCAACAAAAGCTTGCCGGACCTGCCTGCCAACTTCTGTACGGATAGGAATATTCTGCAAATTTGGATCAGAAGAAGCCAATCTTCCGGTAACTGAACCTGTTTGATTATAAGATGTATGGATTCTTCCTGTAGTTGGATTTATTTGAGTCGGTAAAGCATCTAAATAGGTCGATTTCAGTTTCGATAATTCCCGGTATTCTAATATCATATCGACGACTTGATGCTTTCCCCTAAGCGTATCCAAAATGTCCGCTGAAGTAGAAAAGAATCCAGTGCTGGTTCGTTTAGTTCGATCTGGAGGAGAAATCTTTAATTTATCGAATAAAACTTCAGAAAGCTGCTGGGGTGAATTTAAATTGAAAGATGACCCAGTAAGCGAAAATATTTGCACCTCCAGTTCCTGAAGTCGTTCACTCATATCATTTGATAATTGTTTTAAGAAAGCGGTATCTAATGCAATTCCCGTCATCTCCATGTCTGCCAGCACGGAAATTAGGGGCATTTCCATTTCAACGAAAAGCTTTTTTGCCTGATATTTCTCCAAATCTCTTTCGAGGACAGGCATCAAACGCAGCACAACTTCTGCATCATCTCCTGCATAACGGGCTGCTTTTTCGATGGGCACATCTGCCATGCTAATTTGATTTTTCCCTTTGCCAATAAGTTCTTCTATATGGGTCATTTTATGATCGAGTCGGACCCAGGCAAGGTTTTTCAAACCCAGGTTGCGCGAAGAAGGATCGATCAACCACTCAGCGATCGTGGTGTCGAATTTCAATGGAAATGGACGTATGCCGTAACGCGCTAATATTACAAAATCATATTTTAAATTGTGCCCAACTTTCTCGATTTTGGCATCGGTCAGTGGTTCCTTAAGGATATCAATGACTTTTTCAAGGGCTAATTGAGTGCCTGATCCAGAATGATGTCCAACTGGAATGTAATAAGCTTGGTTTTCTTCCAACGCCATGGATATTCCCACCAAATCCGCTTGCATCTGGTTTGTTGAGGTCGTCTCAGTATCGAAAGATATGATCTTTGCATTTTTTAACCTGGCGGAAAGGTCATTAAGCTTATCCGCGGTATCGACAATAACAATAAGTAAAGGTTCGTTTATTTTTATAAGGGGTGATTTTTCTTTTTGATCGGAAGAGAATAAATTTAATTGTGCTCCAGCCTGGGTAGCTTTTCCATATTTCGATTCGATTACCATCAATCTTGTTAGCAGCGTGCGAAATTCAAGCTCCCGAAAAATCGATTCGACCTTTGGGGGATCAAATCGTTCTGTTTTTGCCTGCTCCATATCGATTTTAATTTCGAGGGAGGTTACAATAGCAGCCAATTTCTGACTAAGGTAAGCTTTTTCCTTGCCTGCAATCAGTTTTTTACGCACAGATTCTGATAATTCATCGATGTGCTCATATATATTATCTAGATTGTCGTAAGAAGTCAGTAATGTTATGGCTGTTTTCTCCCCAATACCCGGCACGCCAGGGATATTATCAGAGGTATCCCCCACTAACGCTTTATAATCAATCACTTGATCTGCACGTACTCCAAGATATTCGACAACATCTTCGGGGAAAAAATCCTTTGCATCCGAAAGAGATTTTCCTGGTAAACTCACTACAATTCTCTCATCGACCAACTGCAATAAATCCCGATCGCCAGTGATAATTTTTACCCCATATCCTTGGGTGACAGCCCAGCGTGCAACACTCCCTAAAATATCATCCGCTTCATACCCTTCCATTTCCAATCTGGGAATGTTAAAGGCATCTACAATCTGTTTTATTCGCTGCATTTGACTGCGCAGATCATCCGGCATTTTTTCACGGGTTGCCTTGTAATCAGTGAATAATTTATCGCGAAATGTTTTACCGGTATCAAAAGCTACTGCAAGGTATTCAGGTTTTTCTTGTTCCAATAACCTCAATAATACACTGGTAAAACCAAACACCCCCGCAGTAGGCTCCCCTTGGCGGGTAACGAAACCAGTAGGATTACCCCGTGTAAGAGCGAAAAAAGTACGATATGCCAGAGCGTGACCGTCGATTAAATATAGGGTAGGGGGCATAATTTATTCCTTTTCCGGTATCAATTTCTACCCTGGAATTTTTAATTTTTAAAAATTTTATATCGAATTTACATTTCAGATATAGAGTCTATCATGGGCTTTTAGGTCTGGCAAGATAAAAAACAAACCTGCAAGCATAAATGTGAAAACAATTGAAAATCATTCCCGACCATGATATTGTTATTGCATATGCAAAAGGCGCTGAAGGGATGCCGACTCATCGTCGGATTTTTGTTATTCATTGGAGTCTTAGGTCCTCTCAATAAGCACGCCTCCGCAGAACCCCCTCATCGAGAAACCACCATTGTGGTTGCATATACTGAATATGAATGGTGGCTGAGCAGCTGGGAAGATAATTCTGTGCTATGTCATGTTTATGTCGATCATGAGGGATTACCCAGCAGTGACGAAGTATTACAAAATTGCGGTTCTTCTATTCATGTGGTTTGGGAATCCACACCCCCTTGTGCATCGATCATAAAAGATAACAAATCCGACCCATCGTTGTGCACCGGGGTTTATCTTGTCTTTATTGCATCTCAACCCAAACAAAAAGATGTGGTGATTCAGTTGCCTCCAGCTAAAGTATATATTTCTTTAGATGGTTGTATCCCCTCACAACCTGAAAATCGCTGTGATACATTACCCTCGCTATTGTTTCAAGGCGAGGAACCGCTGCCCAATGAAACGATCACTGCAATTCATGGAACTATTGGCGGTCTTCCTTTTGAGTGCCCTACAATGACGTGCACAGTACCCTTGCAAGCCACACCAATCGAAGGCATACCGGTAGAGTTTTGGGCAGATTCCAGCTTTGGCGATTCAAGTGAGCATTTTACTGCTATGGTTCGCGTCATAGACAGTGGTGTTTCCGAATCACCTGGCAGCGGTGGATGGTTTGTGGATGTATTGAGTTCACAATGGGTGGGAAAACCACCCGTTAGCTGTTCCATGACCTGGAATGCTTTTCCTCCCATTGGAGGTCTTCCAGGGTGGTTATCGACACCCGATAGTAATGTCCTCATGGCTTCTGACCAGGCTTATTATTACCTTGCTGGAAGGTTAATTGCTAAAGGGATTGTCAATGCGCGGGATTGTCCCTCTGGCGGCATGCTTCCCAACGGTTATGCCGATGCCTGCGGTTTGGAAAAAGCGCGCCCCGCGGTTGAATCTTGGCAAAATCAATTCGATGCTGCCATACTACAAGTTGCGTCAGATACAGATGTTCCCGCTCAGTTAATGAAAAATCTCTTCGCACAAGAAAGCCAATTCTGGCCAGGCATTTTTAAAGTCTCTTATGAATACGGATTGGGTCAGATCACCGATATGGGGACTGATTCAGTCCTCCTATGGAATCCCAATTTTTACGCTCAATTCTGCCCTCTGGTTTTATCTCAAGAAGCCTGCGATCAAGGATACCTACATTTAACCTCTAGTGACCAATCTATTTTGAGAGGTGCATTAGCAGTTCAGGCAAAGGTAGATTGTCCAGATTGCCAAGAAGGGATCGATCTTACCAATGTCAATTTCAGCCTAACCTTATTTGCCAATACTATAAAAGCTAGCTGCGATCAAGTTGCGCAAATTGTTTATAACGCGACCAAAGAATCCCCCGGTGCAGTGCTTAGTTACGAAGATTTATGGCGGTTAACCATAGCCAATTACCATGCTGGTCCGGGATGTGTCTCATATGCCGTGTACAACACCTGGGCGAGTTCTGGGATATTAAATTGGGCTGAAATATCCAATAGATTTACCGATACCTGCAAGGGTGTAATTCCCTACGTCGAAAAAATTACCCAATAATTCCTGAGAATTAAATCAATAATCTTACTAATTCAAGAAATTCATCCCATTCTTCTTGAAAAAAGTGAAGGGTAACATTGTTCAATTCCAGGTGATAGGTGATTTCTCCATCTGGCTCTGATGCCCGCCAGGCGATAAAAGAATCTGTTTCAGCAATTACATCGGTTATTGGTTCAAGGTCTTTTGACATGTATATCTCCAATCTCAGTATTTATGGCGCAGGAAGGACATACCAGGGGCTGATAAATCCACCCTGATATCTTACTTCAAAATGTAAATGTGCGCCGGTTGAATTTCCCGTACTCCCCGCAGAACCTATAGTTTGCCCCTGACTGACACTTCGTCCACAAGTAACCGATACATGACTTAAATGGGCATATAATGTCTGATAACCGATCCCATGATCGATCATGACCATATTTCCATATCCACCGGTTGCCCATCCCGCAAAAACCACTACACCACTATCAGAAGCAAAAATACCCGCGCCATCCCCAGCAGCGATATCTATCCCTAAATGTCCAGACCAATAGTCGTTACCCGATAAAACATGATTTCCCGCCGGCCATATAAATGAACCTGTA
Organism: Chloroflexota bacterium; assembly: GCA_012798185.1. Taxonomy (GTDB): domain Bacteria; phylum Chloroflexota; class Anaerolineae; order Anaerolineales; family UBA4823; genus JAAZNS01. Next base: position 15,036 of record JAAZNS010000439.1, read on the forward strand.
CCATAAGCCCCCTCATAACTCCCCTCGCAGGCACCGGCGCCATATAAAGATTTCGAAACACCTGCCTGTCCGCGGGGAATGACTGGAATAAGCCATTGTTGGAATTCCCGATGACCATCCGGAAACATAACCCAATCTCCAGGATTTTTTACCGGATTGGTTAGTTCGAAATGGTTACCAGGATATTCAATAACAGATTGTAAAGAAACATCAAATTTAGAAGCCATGGCTTCCAGGGAATCCCCTTCTTTAAGTTGATAATAGATGCCATCGACAGGAGGAATTTTCAACACCATTCCCGGCGATACCATATCAGTGTTGTCCTTTAATTGATCATAGTTCGCCCAAAGTATCGTTTCAGGTTTGATCTTGAATGATTTTGCGATGCTAAATATCGAGTCACCTGTTGTTATTGTATAAGTCATCACTTCCAAAGATTGCCGGGTGGGAATAATAGTATTAAAAACCGGCTTTCGGTGTATTGCATCGATTTGACTGGTTTGTCCTATCGAAGAAAGTGCCACCTCCCTGCCAACCACAGGCACTTGAGTTTCTAAGGTTGGTTTTATCGCTATATTATTTTTCTGATTTGTTGAATGGCGAATAAAAAACACACCACAGAAAATAAGAAAAAATAAACCTACAATCCCGCCCACTAAAAATTGAGTGGGAATGAATTTATTTTTCTTTTTAAAAATATTCCGAAACTCAGTTTCAACCCCCTGGGAAGAATCATTGGTCACGAAACATCCTCAGTTAAAGTCTCCAGGAATTCTTGGTTATCGGCAGTGCGCGCTAAACGCTGTAAGATCGCTTCGGTAGCAGTTGTCGGATCTAATCCTGCACCATGCGGCGGAGCAGTCACCATTTGATCGTACATACGCCGCATTAACCAAACACGAGGGGTAATATCAGGCCCTAATAATAATTCCTCTCGACGTGTTGAAGATCGTTCGATATCGATCGCGGGGAAGATTCGCCGTTCCTGCAGCCGTCTCGATAAATGCAACTCCATATTACCCGTACCCTTGAACTCTTCATAAACGACATCATCCATACGGGAGCCGGTATCTATTAAACAAGTTGCAATAATTGTCAATGAACCGCCTTCTTCAATGTTTCGGGCAGCGCCAAAAAACCTTTTTGGCGGATATAACGCAGAAGGATCAATACCACCGGATAGTGTACGGCCTGAAGGAGTAACCACCAGGTTATAAGCTCGCGCTAATCGGGTGATGGAATCCATCAATATCACTACATCTCTGCCCACTTCTACTAGGCGTTTCGCTCTTTCCAATACCATTTCGGCAACTCGAACATGTGATGTGACCGGTTCGTCGAAGGTAGAAGAAATGACTTCTGCATCCACGGAACGGTCCATGTCGGTCACCTCTTCTGGCCGCTCGCCAATCAGAGCTACCATCAGGTGAACGTTCGGATATTTCGTCGAGATGGCATTGGCTACTTGTTTTAATATGGTTGTTTTCCCAGCTTTAGGCGGTGAAACAATCAAGCCTCGTTGTCCACGACCGATTGGAGTTACCAGATTGATCAAACGCGTCGCTAAAGTGTGGCGGTCCGTCTCTAAATCAAAACGGGTATCGGGAAATATTGGGGTGAGCGATTCAAAATTAGGACGGTTTTTAGCTTCTTCTGGGTCAATTCCATTAATGTTATCTACTTTCAATAAGCCATAATGCTTTTCAGATTCCCTTGGCGGTCGTACATGACCAAGAACCAGATCCCCATTTTTTAGGTTATATCGTCGAATTTGAGATTGAGATACATAAACATCATAAGGTCCTGGCTGATAATGACCCGACCGCAGAAAACCAATTCCCTCATTCATGATTTCTAATATCCCCCCCCTCAATTCGAGTCCCTCTTGCTCTGCCTCTACTTGCTTGATCCGTAATATTAAATCTTCTTTCTTTAGCCGAGAGGCATTTTCGACATTCAATTCTTTTGCTTTTTGGCGCAAATCTATCAATGATGTATTTTCAAGTTCGACTACTTTCATATTTCCTTCTCATAAATTGGGTGATTTTATGGATGGTGCTGTTGTTTTTTGAAATAAATTTTATTATTCAAGAAGACGGGTATATTTCACAAAAACACGATTGAGGATCAGATCATGTGATCTTAATGCTCATTTATAAATTTTTTTAAAAATTTTATCGATAACAATATTTTTAATTCTTCAGAATTGGGGCAGTCTCAAATTGGGTCAAATAATAAACATTCGAAATATACTGATTGTTATAAATTTTGAAAGCATTTTCCCCAAACGCCAACCACATTATACACCATAAATGGAAATTTTATACAAGGGTAATTCATGTTAAAACTTCTTGTCTGATTCGTAAGTATATCTTTAGGTTATGTTAATGCCAAGAATTTATGCAATAAAGTAAAAATCATTCATACCTGCGTAATGTATATACGCATCGTAAGAATATCAGTTTCATCTTGCTTATATAGTTATTGGATACTGAGAAAACAAACATGACCATATTACAATCCCAAAATATCTCATCAAAAAACAACACCAGAAAGGGATTACTGAATTCAATCAATGGTAAATTAATCATTACATATTTAGCCCTGGCATTGATACCCTTAATTATCAGCGTGGTAATCGCTTCATGGCTCAGCCAGCAAGCACTCAAAGAAGCGACATACACTCAATTAAATGAGGTATCTTTACTCCAAGTATACACTTTGGAACAATGGATCAATGCCCGCATCGATAATACAAAAGTTTTAGCACAAACTGAGGATGTAAAATCCCTAGAGCCAGAAAGAGTAAAAAAGGCAATCGATCTGTATTTTTCACAATGGGGTGTATATGAATCCATGCTTGTTGCAGGAATGGATGGTAAATCAATCGCTTCATATGACGGAAAATCTTACGACCTGTCTGACAGAGAATATTTGCCAAATATTCTCCAAAAAGGGGAAAGTATTATTACCGACCCGGTAATTTCTAAAGCAACCGGAAATGTGGTATTTATTGTGGGCTCTCCAGTCATCGTGGATGGTCAAATAAAAGGTGCGGCAATTTTCACAGTTGCTACAACCAACTTTCTCACACTATTGGAATATGCCAACATTGGTAATACCGGAGAAGCATATCTCATCAATAAGGAAGGATACTTCATCACCCCCTCACGATTTTCTGATGAGTTGCTCAAAGAAGGATTGGTTAAAGAACACGTTGAACTCGAGTTACAAGTGGAATCAACCGGTGCAAAGGAAGCTCTATCGGGAAATTCTGGCGTAACAAATTACAAAAATTATCGAGGAAACGATGTAATTGGTGCCTACAGACCTCTTTCTGGCACCGGTTGGGCATTATTAGTTGAACAAACCTCGAAAGAAGCATTTGCAGCTTCGAATAAAATTCGAAATATAAACATTGGTCTTGCAATTGGCGTAAGTGTTTTAGTTTTTGGTTTAGCGCTGTTTATTGCTAATAGTATTTCCAAACCAATTAAAAATATTTCCGGAATAGCCATGGAAATGGCATACGGTAACATCGATCAGGAAGTAACCTACCAAAGTAAAGATGAAATTGGAGAGTTGGCGAATTCTTTCCGTCAGATGATTGAATATCAAAAAGAGATGGCTTCAGCCGCCGAAATGTTAGCCAATAACGATCTAACTGCTCAGGTAAGTCCATTATCAGAAAAAGACCGCTTAGGGAATGCTTTTGCAGGGATGATCGAAGCGCTCCGGGCTGCGGTTTCGAGAGTTGCCGAGAGTGCCGATGCAGTAAACACAGCTTCAGCTCAATTGGCAGCAGCTGCCAACCAGGCTGGTCAGGCGACCAACCAGATCGCAACCACCGTACAGCAGGTAGCCAAAGGCACCACTCAGCAATCCGAATCGGTTACACTTACCGCCTCTTCGGTAGAAGAAATGTCTCGAGCGATCGACGGTGTTGCTAAGGGAGCCCAAGAACAATCCTCGGCAATTTCTAAAGCCTCTAATATAACTTCTCAGATATCAGCAGCAATTCAACAAGTTGCAAGCAGTTCTTCTCAGGTAACTAAAGATTCAGCTGCCACCGCTGAAGCAGCCAGCCGTGGTTCCAAAACAGTCGAAGAAACCATCGAGGGAATGCAATCGATTAAACAAAAAGTTGGCTTTTCTTCTGAAAAAGTACAAGAAATGGGTCAACGATCAGAACAGATCGGCGTCATTGTCGAAACGATCGAAGATATTGCATCGCAAACGAATTTATTGGCTCTCAATGCCGCTATCGAAGCAGCTCGTGCTGGTGAACATGGTAAAGGATTTGCGGTTGTTGCAGATGAAGTGCGCAAACTGGCTGAGCGTTCTTCGGCTGCCACCAAAGAAATTGGTAATCTGATCAAGGGCATTCAAGCAACCGTTGCCGATGCCGTGACCGCAATGGAAGAATCAGCTCAGGAAGTTGAATCAGGTGTCTCACGTGCTAATGAAGCTGGGCAAGCGTTGGAAGCTATTATGACTGCGGCACAGGCAGTATTATCTCAAGCAGAAGAATCTGCCAAAGCTGCTGCACACATGTCTGCAGCTTCGGATCAACTGGTGGCTTCAATGGATGCAGTTTCTGCTGTAGTTGAGGAAAATACTGCAGCCACTGAACAAATGGCTGCCTCTTCGAACGAAGTGACGCAAGCCATCGAAAATATTGCTTCTGTTTCCGAAGAAAATTCAGCGGCTATTGAGCAAGTTTCTGCTTCTGCTGAAGAAATGTCAGCGCAGGTTGAGGAAGTTACTGCGTCTGCACAATCCCTGGCAGAAATGGCGAATTCATTACAAGAGATCGTTAACCAATTCAAACTTGCCCAGCATGAAGCAAGTTCTGAATTGAAACAAAAATCAGACAGCAGCCGCTCCGAATTCGACCATTCGGATTATCAGCCCGAAGCTGTAATTGCTGGTATTCGAAAAAACGGTCATAGTGTAAAAGTACACGCATAAAACCGTTCTAAGAACGACGGTAAAAACCTAATCCGATTAAACCTGCTGCAACCAGCGGAAGCATACCGCCAATACATGGAAAAGCGCGGTTTGCCTCAGCTGGTTGCTTATTTTCAGGAATTGAATATGCCTGGTCAACACCAGCTGACGCAGTTTGGGTGACTGCAAATGCAGTCTCTGGTGTGTAGGTAGCTGGTATTGTGATGAGATCTGAGGTAGATTTACTGGGGGTAATCTCGTAAGCACTGCCTTCAAAAACCACAATGACTCGTTCTCCCAAAGCAAAAATATCTCCTAATTCAGGGCGAGATTGGCATAATGCAAAATAGTCATCAGATAGGAACGCTACTTTCTTAGTTTCCATCAAATCAGGATCGAAGGCTGTATCTGTCCAAATGCCATCTGCTAACACAAAAGCCCTAGCACCAACAATTTTCACGACATCAGCTGCTTCGTGTGAAAGCACTACTGGCGCTTCGGCAGCTGCCATTGCACTTTGATCGGCAGATTTTTGCACTGCTTGCTGGCCAGATGCAGCTAGAGTCGGCATAACTTGTAACTGGTGATATTGTTCACCGGCAATTCTTTCATGTTCCGTACCACCTAATGGCATTGGTTCAGTAACCAGATAAGAAGTGTATGGCGTCACGATGCCATAACGGATGCTCAATTTTACAATTTGATCGATGGTCTCTTGATCATTTCCTTCCAGCCGAATTTTATTAAGCAAATATCCTATTTTCCGAGTAGCCCACAGCCGTGGTAGAGCGCTAAGTGTTACTTCTTCCCCTGAACTATTCTGCGAAAAAACTTGATCCTGGTATATATACTTTTGTGTTTCACCAGCAACCCGACCGGATAAAGTTACTGTGGTTATTCCACCCTGGCGATATCGCCCAACAACCACCACCTGTGAACCCATGAATAAATCGGGAAGCGGCGACGGAAAAACATCATAGACAGCCAATCCGCCAAAATCTAATTCCAGATCAGTTAATAATGGAGTGCTGATTTTCGAATAAAACCCCGATAAGGATTCGTCAAGTCGCTCGCCTGGCAGCACATAATTGCTTGCGCCATGGTGATTTTGGGATAAAGTATCTAATAATAAGGTATCTACATCATAACCAACACCAAATGCAAATAAGCGCAAATTTCCATTTGCAGCTTTTGCAAAATTTTGAATAATCTGCTGGCTATCAACAACACCTTCTGTAGGTAAGCCATCGGTAAGGAAAATCAGATAGGTAGGCCGTGCTTGATCGGTGATGGAAGCAGCTTCCAACAACGCCCGGTTGATATCGGTGCTTCCCTCAGCACTTAAAGAATCGAGCCATTTTTGAGCTTCGACCGCCTCATTACTTGAACTCATTTGATGGGAATATTGTTCAATTCCAGTGCTGAATGCAATGATATTAAAGCGGTCGTTTTGGTTGAAATGCTGCAATATATAACGTAAGGCTTCCTGCGCCTGTTGGAATTTCTCTCCTTCCATACTACCCGATTTATCAAGCACTAAAATTACATCTTTATCCTGAATTTCCCGCTCAGTATCAGAACGAGGAGCAAGAAGAAGCAGGAAAAAACCATCTTTCTCTGCGGCATCGAATGGATCAAGATATGAGATGAGATGAAACGCTTCCCCTTCTCCCATTGAGTAATAAAACAAAAAATCCTTATCCGGACGAACTTTCTCTTCCTCGTATCCGGCAGATACATGGTTTTTATCATCTCTATCGATGACTACATGATGACTTGGCGAATAAACGGCTCTAATTGGATTTTTGGACCGAACATCCACATTCACAGAAACATTATCTAATTGCCAAAGTGAGAATTTTTCTGTGTTCAATGGATAAATATAACGCACTAATCCGTTCTCGGCGGATAAAGCTTGAGAGTATTCCAGCTCAATTCTCCGCTCTTCAAGTGGAGGAATGGGGAAAATTCGCGCTTGTACGGCCCCCTGATCGATATATTCTAACAAGGCGGGATCTTTTAAATCACGAACGATTTTTTCGTATTTTTCACGTGCTGCATTGGCTTCTAATACTTCACCTTTTATTGGCAAACCATCAATCCACAATGTGAACGATGTAACGACTGCACCAGCAGGTAAAGGAAATATATATGTTCCCTCCACCTGAAATTGATTAGGATTGTAAAAAACTTGATCCACATGAGTAACGGCGATTTGATCGACGATTTTCACTTGTACATGATGGTAGCGTATGGTTAGCTGGCGAATCGGTGATATCGGAGGGCAGGGATCAGGTCCCGGACATGAGGGGATTGGGCACCTTTCAGGCCAGCATGGCGGTGGTTCTGGAATGATAATGCCATCCGCTCGTGCATTCCACTTAATCAAAAATAAAAAGGATAATGTTACACCTATAATAATTAATAATTTTATCCGCTTCATAGCAGCCTCCCATAAAGGTAAGAAATTTCACCAAGCAATCACTGATAACTATAAACTAATCCATCAATTAAATTGGTCAAAATAAAAGACGACATGAATCTCAAAAAAGTTCCGATGGTATAATCACGTGGCATTTTTATATATAATTACGGTTACTATTCAGGTTGTGGCGGAAAAGCTCCGAATTTGAGAATTTCGGAAATTTATCCAAGCTAGCTGAG
>JAAZNS010000440.1 GCA_012798185.1 Chloroflexota bacterium
CCACGTTGATTATTGGTGTAGCAGATGACAAAGTCGATGAAGCTATCCAAGTAATTAAAGACCATACATTACCCCCCGAAGATCCAAATACTAAAAGGGCTACTTTATTTGTACTAAATGTCGAACATTTTAGTCAAATATAAGGGGCATCGACTATTCGTGGAACATTTCCACCTGATATGTAAACACTTCTAACTTCTTATAACGCCAAAGATTTGGATCGGCTCCCATTTTTTGACATAAATGGCTTAAAAATATTTCACCGTCAGGTAGTTTCTCCCAAACCTGAGGAAGAAATGTTGCCTTTCGATATCCATCACGAAGAATAACGCCATCAATATTGGGTCGAATTTTCTTTATTAGATCAGCTGCATCGGTATATGTTAAGGGTTGGGGAGCTGTTAATCGAGATATTTCTATCTCAATATCTTTTAACTCTTCATAATGTAATGGAGGGAAACGATAATCATCGAATGCTGCAGCAATGGCATGATCGCGTACATCTTCTACCAATGGCTGATACGCCTCTAGCGCACCAACACAACCGCGCAATTCACCATGAATAGTCAATGTTACAAAAGTCGCCCCGTTCCTTTGCAGACTTTCAGAATATTCATCGATTTTTATCGGTTGTTTTTTTCCAAATTTAAAATAATCTTCTATGGTTTGCCGCGCTAATTTAAGCAGGATAGAACGTTCTTCAGATGATAATTGATCATCGACCATATTTACACTTTTTATCCCAAATCTTGTTCATGTTGTTTCAATTACACTGATAATACATTTTGAAACGATGTTCGTCAAGTGAAAAATTTTTTTATTATTTGCCCTTTGCAAATTTCTTGCTTTATGCTAAACTACCCCGCAAGCCACGCTATAAGCGTGGCTTACTTTCCGCTTCTAGCTGATAATCGTTTCTGTCTAGAGGCAATCCCGAGGAAAGGAGGCACTCTAATGCGTGATTATGAATTGATCTTCATCGTTCATCCCGACCTGGACGAACATGCTTTCAAAGAAATCGTTGAACGGGTCAGTGGATGGATTACTGAAGGCGGGGGCCAGGTGCTAAAAACTGAGTTATGGGGAAAACGGCAACTTGCTTATCCCATAAAAAAGCACAAAGAAGGCCAATACGTATACCTTCAAATAAATATGGAACCCGCATTCAGCGCTCAACTAGAACGTAATTTAAGGCTAAATGAGCCAATTTTACGATTCTTGATCACCTCAAAATAAGCTTCTCGATTGATTATGGTTTTCCCGGAGGGAAATGAAATGAGCCGTGGCCTTAATAAAGTCATGATCATCGGTCGACTTGGGCGAGATCCCGAAATGCGCTATACACCATCTGGCAGGCCGGTAACAACTTTCAGTGTTGCCACAAGCCGATCCTGGAATACATCTGATGGCGAACGCAGAACTGAAACAGAATGGTTTAATGTAGTTGCCTGGGGCAGCCTGGCGGAGATTTGTAAACAATATCTTACCAAAAACCGCCTTATTTACGTGGAAGGACGGTTACAATCTCGTCATTGGGAAGATACGGATGGTAATAAGCACTATTCTACTGAAATCGTTGCCAATGAGATGATCATGCTAGATGAAAAACGAGAAACGAACAATGAAGCTCCGGAAGAAGAAATAATCGAAGAAGACGAATATCCATTCTAATAGTTTTATCCTCTTAAGGAGTTTGTTTAAGTGAGTAACCAACCTAATCCTACAGATAGCCAGACAGCCGGCAAGCGGTTTTATGCTCATCCGCGAATCTGCCAATTTTGTACCGATCATAATGCAGTGATCGATTATAAAGAAGCCGATATGCTGCGGCGGTATATCAGCGAAGATGGAAAAATTCGCCCACGCCGCCAAACCGGTACTTGTGCGAAACACCAGCGGGAACTTGCCCGGGCAATCAAACGAGCCCGTCACCTGGCTTTGTTACACTTTGCTGGCGAATCACTAAGATAACCAGCCCAGTATGATTCAAATATCGGGGCATAGAATTATTTATATCTATGCCCCGATTTTCAACGAGGTTTTTAATGGCAAAGAAACCAAAGCAACCTGTAATCACAAAAAAACATCTCGCCCGTCAAGCGCGCGAGCAGCTGCAAACACGCTATATCCTAATCACCGGCTTGATTGTATTAATCTTAGTTGTCGGCTTGGTAGGCTATGGCATTCTTGATCAAATATATCTCCAAGGCCAAAAAACGGTAGCAACCGTTGAAGGTGAAAAAATTGTATTGAAGGATTTTCAATCGCAGGTCCGCTTCTATCGGTTACAAATAATCAATCAAGCAGTAAACTATTATCAACTCATGCAAATGTTTGGCAGCGATCAGCAAACACAAGCCCAATTTGCTTCTCAATTAATGCAATATAAATCTCAACTTACTCCTTCGGTCATCAGCGAAAATGTAATGAACGCTATGGTGGATGACCTTTTAATCAGACAGGAAGCAAAAAGGCGCGGTATTACTGTATCTGCAGAAGAATTGGAAAAAGCATTACAAGAGACTTTCCAGTACTATGCCAATGGTACGCCAACTTCCAAACCCACCAGTATAAGTATACCAACTTCAACCCTAAATCCCACTCAAATTTCACTGGTCCCCCCAACAAGTACTGCCACAAATACCCCAGAAGTGACTGCAACAGAAACGACAACCGTTACAGAAACAATCACCCAGACAGCCACACCTACTCAAATACCCACAATAACCCCGACTTCTCTACCCACCGCTACTTCGACGCCATATACATTGGAAGGGTATAAAGCACAATTTGATTCAACAATTAAAAACTTGAAAGAGAATATCGGCTTTTCCGAAAAAGAATTCCGTAAGTACATAGAAAATCAATTGTATACTGAAAAGTTAAAAGAATCCGTTCTGAAAGAATTGAATATTAGTCGTGAAGAAGAACAAGTGTGGGCGCGTCATATCCTGGTTGAAGATGAGCAAACCGCTAAAGATATTCTTGCTCGGTTAGAAAAAGGGGAAGACTGGAGTGCATTGGCTGCAGAATTCTCTACTGATACAAGCAATAAAGATAATGGCGGCGATTTAGGATGGTTTGGCAAAGGAACTATGGTAGCTGCATTTGAAGAGGCAGCATTTTCGCTCAAAACTATCGGTGAAATCAGCCAACCCGTGAAAACAGATTATGGATGGCATTTAATTCAGCTTCTAGGACACGAAACTCGACCATTATCTGATTCAGCATTTCAACAATTACAAGAGGAGAAATTCCAGGAATGGATGACCCAGTTGAAAGAAAATTCTGATATCGTCATTCAAGAAATTCCTGAAGCAGATATCCCCATTGAACCCGAATTTCCAGAAGAGATATCTAATTTCATTACCAACTCTATGAGTCAGTAATTTATTACAATAAAAACTAATCATATATTTACAGATTGAGTATAATAAAACCGGTTGAGTGCCTCTCAGCCGGTTATTATTTTTGTAAACTATTTGACTTGTGACTTTTTTATTTTAAAATGATATATAGTAACGACTTAAACAAAGGTAGAAAAGCCACGAATTTGAGGAATATACAGACCCAGCGAACCCGCATACATCTCAAATTCGGAAGCTCACCCAAGTTAACTAAATAGTAATGGTACAAAAAAGATTTGATGGGAGGCAGGTATGACTAAAAAGAAATCTTCCGGTAAAAAAGAGATGAAGGAAGATGCTCATCTAATAAATTCTCCTAACCATCAACTATTAATCGATTCAAGCTCGCTTCAATCACCCAACATTCCTCAAAAACTCGAAACAAAAAAAGAAAAAAATAAACACGAACATCCTTTGGACGATAAATTCTATGAAAGTGAACTTGCCAAATTGCATGTTGAATTGGTTAAGTTACAAGAATGGATACGAGCAAAGGGATTAAAACTTGTTGTAATCTTCGAAGGGCGTGATGCAGCCGGAAAAGGCGGGACGATTAAACGGATTACTGAATGCCTAAATCCACGTATTTGCCGTGTTGTCGCACTTCCGGCACCCACAGAAAGAGAAAAAACTCAATGGTATTTCCAGCGTTATGTTGCCCACCTGCCGGCTGCAGGAGAAATGGTTTTATTCGATCGAAGCTGGTATAACCGCGCTGGTGTAGAAAGGGTTATGGGATTTTGTACAGAAGACGAGTACCGTGAGTTTCTCCGTTCTTGCCCCGAATTCGAAAGAATGTTGGTAAGATCCGGTATCGTCTTGGTTAAATATTGGTTCTCAGTGAGTGATGAGGAACAGGAGCGTCGTTTTCAAGATCGAATAAACGATCCAACCAAACGATGGAAATTGAGTCCAATTGATTTAATGTCGCGTACAAAATGGGTGGAATACTCCATCGCCAAGGATGAAATGTTCAAGTATACCGATATCAAACAAGCTCCCTGGTATGTTGTTCATTCGGACGACAAAAAGAGAGCACGGTTAAATTGCATCAGCCATCTATTAAGCGTTATACCGTATGAAGATTTAACTCCCGAACCCATGGTACTGCCACCTCGACAGGATGACCTTGGCTACGTTAGACCACCAATTACCGATCAAACTTTCGTCCCAGAAATCTATTAATCCACTACTTTGTCGATTTCATCCAACTTCAAACTAATCACCTGGCTGGAAGAGTCGCGTCCCATCGTAATACCATAAATGACATCAGCTACCTGAACAGTATTGCGGTTATGCGTTACTACAATGAATTGAGTGGTATTGCTTAATTCCTTTAAGAGGTCCCGAAATCTTCCCACATTTGCCTCATCCAGCATTGCATCAACCTCATCGAGAAGGCAAAATGGGGTTGGAGCCACTTTAAGTAAAGAGAAAATCAACGCGGTAGCTGTTAGACTTCTTTCACCGCCGGATAACAATGAAAGCCCCTGAGTTCGTTTCCCGGGTAAGCGGGCTTCGATGTCTATTCCCGTTTCAGTTAAATCATCAGGCGCAGTAAGGACTAATTTAGCGGATCCCCCGCCAAATAATTGGGTAAATATCTCACTAAATTCCTTTTGAACCAAATCGAAAGTCTTCTGAAATTCACGCGCCATTAATTCTTCCAGTTCGGTAATCACCGTCCGGATATCACTATCAGCTTGTTCAAGATCAGCCACTTGCTCAGTAAGAAACGCATAACGGCGTTTTACTTCTTGATATTCCTCTTGAGCTTCAGGGTTAATTGCGCCAATACGCCGAAGTTGAGCGCGTTGCCTGCTAATATTTTCTTCCAATTCTGGAGAAATTTCCTTAACGATAGGTAATTCCTCCACCAAGCCTTTTAGGGGCAAAGGTTTTGGACCAGATATATCTTCTACATATTCATACGAAACCAAGCCAAAATCATCTTCTACACGCCGCTGCAACGCTTCCAATGCCTCTTGCTTATGCGCCAGCGAAATCCGTGACTGGGTATGATTTCTTTCCGCCGTGTTCAAAATTTGTCTGACCTTAGCTTCGTCGAGCAATATCGCATCTTGGATTTTTTCCTGCTCCACCATTTCATTCTCAGCCGGCTCAATTAGGCGATTGAGATCGTCAATTTCTTGTGCATTCATTCGTTCAGCAAGCTGTTGTTTATTTTTATTCTCTTTGAGTTCCTTCAACGTATCAACAATAGCCTGTTTGCGGGCTTGGTTGTTTTCTAATAATTGTTTAGTTTTTCTAACCAAATTACGTCTTTCTTCTAAACGAGATTTTGCATCTTTTAATGTTTTTTCAGCTAGAATTACTCTCGTCTCCCAATGGGTAGTTTGAGTTTGTAGATCGTGAACAGAATATTTATTGATTTCTTGCCGCAACGAATCACACTTTTCCAACAAAATACCTTTCAGATTTTCATTTTCTTTTATTTGCATTTGCAATGTTTGAGATTCGCCTGCCCATTGATTGATATCATTTTCTAACTGTTGCCTTTGATTTTGCAGATTATTTAATTCTCTCTCGATTTGATTGAAAGATTCGGTTGTTTGAAACACTTTATTCTTTATATCATTCAACGCATGATGAGCGTTTTCGAGTGCTTTGGATAACTTTTCTTCCTCGATTTTTGAATTTGTCAGCTGTTCATCGAATTTATCCAGGCTTTTTTGAGAAATTCCAATTTTTTCCTTCAAGGATTCAATAAGGCTGGTAATTTCTTTTCGTTCTCTCGTGCGGGTGATAGCACCAGCCTTACTACCCGATCTTCCCTCGATCAATCCATTGGAATTGAATAATTCACCAGCCAATGTGATTACCCGGATATCCTGCTTGTTTTTGGCAATCACCTGTTTGGCAGCCTCTCGATCATTGACTACCAGCACATTACCCAACAAAACATCAACCAAAGATCTTAATTCCGGAGGAGAAGTAACAAGTTCGGATGCAACACCAATAACCTGTCTATCTGGTTTTAACGAACGCGGCTGATAATCTTTTTTGAAAGAAATTTCTGGGGCTAATATCCCTTGAGCTTCTTGATTTGCCAGTAAATCAAGAGCATTATCAACATCCGTATATTTTTCCAAAATAACTGCTTCTATAGCGCTTCCTAAAGCTGCAGCTATCGCTTTTTCCAGCTTTTCCGGCACTTCTAAATAATTGCCCAATGCTTTATCCAAACCTTTTATATTCCCGGCTCTTACTGCTTTCAATAATATTTGCGCACCATTTGAATACCCAACCAATCCTTTATCAGCCTGATCTAAAACTTCCAATCTTGCCTGATATTGTGCAAGACTTGCTTTTTCTTGAGTTAATTGATTGATTTTTCCCTCTCTAGATTTTTCGATATCTTGCTGTATTTGGCGATGATTTGCTAAAGATAATTCACACTTTCTAACTGCTTTTTCACATTCCATTTGCTCTTGCTGAGCTCGGGAAATCAATTCTTTAGCCTTTTGGGCGTTATTTTGAGTCTCAGCAATGGTTTGAGAAATCTCTTCAAGCATTGCTTTTTGTTTAGAGGCCTGATTTTCCCGCTCGATTATCCGAGTGTTTAATTGAGTGATCTTTGCAACGATATCATCCAGCTCTTTTTGTTTCGTTTGAAGAATTTTTTCAAGTTCCCGGCGTTTTCGATTTTGTACGATATATTCTTTTTGAATCGTTTCTAATTGCGCACGGGTTTCCGCTAAATCTTTAATTAACAATTGAACTTCACCAGAGGAAGACATCTCCTCCTGAAGATAATTGTTAAATTCTTCGTTCAGCCGAATTTCTTCTTGTATATTCAATTGATTCTGTTCTTCCAATGAGCGGATTCGTTCATCAGTGACCGCTTGTTCGCGGTTGATCTCCTCCCGCAACGTATGTAACTTTGATAATTGACTATGTAAATCAGATAACCGTGCGCGTAATTGTTGAATTTTTTGCCGTGATTCCAACAATTGTCCGCTGACGTTCATCTGTTGTTGGCGAATTTGTTCTAATTGGGATTGCTTTTCTTTGGCAATAGTACGCGCTTCCAGCAATTCGCTTTGAGCTCGATGCCAGTGATATCCATACCATTCCCTCAACATTGCGCGAAGATCGGCTTTTACCTGATCGTATTCCGAAGACCTGCGTGCCTGCCGTTCTAGACTTCGTAAACGAGGTTCTAATTCTGCCAATATATCTCGCACCCGGTCTAAATTCCTGCGGGTTGTATCCAGGCGCCTTAAAGCTTCTTCTTTTCTCATACGGTGAAGGCCGATGCCAGCTGCTTCTTCGAATAACCTGCGTCGTTCTTCAGCTTTCAATGCCAATGCTTCATCTACCAATCCCTGACCAATAACGGTATAGGTGCGTTCCGCCAGCCCAGAATCGGAAAACAATTCGGAAATATCCTTCAAGCGGACCCTTTGACCGTTGAGAAGATACTCATTTTGTCCATCCCGGTAAGCACGGCGTGTTACTGCAACTTCAGAAAAATCAATGGGTAACCAGTTATCTTCATTATCGAAAACCATGGTAACCGACGCCATGCTTGCCCGTGGACGATGCTCCGAACCAGAGAAAATCATATCCTCGGTTTTTTTGCCCCGCAAAAGACTATAGGATTGCTCCCCTAATACCCAGCGAATACTATCGGCTATGTTTGATTTTCCCGATCCGTTCGGACCTACAATAGCAGTGATTGCACCGACATATTCAAAAAGCGTGCGGTTGGCAAATGTTTTATATCCCTGTAACTCTAAAGATTTTAATCTTGTTGGCATAATCCTTAATAATAATCCAATGAGTTTAATGCATCTCTGGCAGCTGCCTTTGTTGCTGCCTGTTTACTATGACCAAGTCCAACACCATATTTCTTATCGCCTACCCAAACCTCGACTTCAAACAAACGATCATGGTCTGGTCCTGTGGTTGAAATCGTACGATAATTGGGCGGACCAAAACCCTGCGATTGAGCCCATTCCTGAAAAACGCTCTTCGGATCTTGCTCTTTACGAGCTAATAAAATACCATCGGCAGCTTCCTTCAACATTGGTTCCAAAAATTTCTGTACCTCTGTTAGCCCCAGATCAAGGTATATGGCACCAATTAAAGCTTCGAACGTTCCACATAAGAGTGCTGGGCGTTTTCTTCCCCCAGCTGCAGCCTCTCCTCTTCCCAGCCGCATCGCTGCACCCAAATTGATGTTGCGGGCAAATTCTGCAAGCTGATCGGTGCGGACCAGTGCCGAACGCAAGCGGGTTAACTCCCCTTCCGCCATCTCGGGAAAATGATTGTATAACCAGGCACCAACCAAAAAATCCAAAACCGCATCTCCTAAGAATTCCAACCTTTCGTTATCTTCCAGCGCTTCTGGATGTTCATTTAAATAAGAGCGGTGCGTTAGAGCGCGGGAAAGAAGCAATAGATCACTAAAGGGGATTCCTAATCGTGTTTTAAAATCAACAGGGGATTCAAACCCTGTAGATTCCAGAGGTAAACCCATAACAGCCTCCTGGAACTCAGGGAGCGCCAAACACCCCACCCACGTCGGGTATTTGGCGTTCCACAAGTTCAATATTTTTTTATATATTATATTTTATAACTGCTCAAGCTACGGTGTAAACGACCAAAATACATTTATTTACGGACACTGCAGACCCGTATCACCTCTTATTTCGAGCTCACCTATGCTGGCTGAGTAGTTACAATATTTGTTAATTCAGAAAAAGTAAGCCGCAAAGCTCTCGTATTATACGCTATATCTTATTGAATTGGATTAAGGTATTGTTTTCAATCCTGATCCGGTTAAAATCCCAATCACAGGTTCGGGAAGTGTACCTAATGTTTTTTTCCATGCGCTCCAAACTACTGCAGAAGTATGTTCTACAAATAATCCGTTTTTTGCTAATTGTTTTCTACCCTCGATTATTTCCTCTTCAGATACCGTGAGAAATCTGCCATTGCAATTTTTAACAGAATTAAGTACTTCATCGCCGCGAACAGGATACTTCACGCGGATTCCTTCTGCTATTGTTTCTTCATTCGAAATCATACGAAAGTCTAGCTGACCATAGGTTGAAACTGCCCATAAAGGGGCACAAAGCTCAGCCTGTACACCGACTAACATCGGCATTTTACTAATATATCCTGCAGTGTGCATAGCTTCGAAGCCTCTGCCAATTCCCAATAATAAACCGCCCTGGCCGACAGGTGAAATGATCGTGCCCGGAGGTTCTCCTAATTGCTCATATAATTCGTAGGCAATCGTCGCGTATCCGGGTATGTTGAAGGGTAAATATGCATGACTGGCATATGCTATTGTTTGATTCTGGGCAGGTTTAGCATTCTCAAAGGCATCGATTAATACCTCAGTTGTTTTTGATCGTTTCCCAGGAATTGATACAATTTCTGCTCCATACGCTTCGATTTGAGATCGTTTTGGTCCAGAAGCTGATTCGGGAACATAGATGAGAACTTGAATGCCTGCTCTGGCAGCATATGCTGCAAAAGAAGCGCCAGCATTCCCGGATGAATCCTCCAGGGCAATTTTCACGCCGCGTTCCATTAAAAAACTGGTTATTATGGCGCTGCCACGGTCTTTAAATGAACCGGTTGGTTCCAAAAACTCACATTTAAAGGCAATTTTCTTTTCAGGATGGTCTTCAGCATTTATCCATACCAGCGGCGTATTTCCCTCCCCTAAAGATATTTCCGGAAGCGTATCGGGAAGACCAAAGTTTTGGCGGTAACACCAGATTCCCTGCGCTGATGGGTTTTTTCCAGGTTGAAATGGCAGTCCTTCGCTAAAATCGAACACACCACCACAATTTGAACATCGATAGGGTACGCCGGTCTCTGGATAAGGTTTTTTACAGTTTGAGCATTTAATATTATCCAAAATCATCAATCCTTACCAGGCATTGGTGTATATTCACCTTCAATCCAAATTTCATCCGAATCGCCCACCTCTTTTTTCCAGACTGGTACGATTTCCTTAAGGCGGTTGATGCCATAATGCACAGCATCAAAGATACCATCGTTGCGGTGTGAGGATGTACAGGCAATCAACACCGTGGGTATACCAGGATCTAGTTTACCAATTC
>JAAZNS010000441.1 GCA_012798185.1 Chloroflexota bacterium
ATACCCACCGCATTATGAAAGAAATAATTGCAGAAGTAACGGCAGTGGCAACGGCGCATAATATTCACTTTCCTTTTTTGGATGTTAATGCTGCTGTTGAGATGGTGGTTCGCAGGACCGCAGAAAATCGTTCTTCGATGTTGCAAGATATTCAACGCGGCGCACCAACCGAAATCGATACGATCTGCGGGGCGATTGTGAAGGCAGGAGAACGCGCCGGTGTAGAGACTCCGGTCAACCGTTTATTATGGCAGTTAATCAAAGCAAAGGCAGAAATTTGAGAGTTGCGACCGAATTAAACGAATTGCGCCAAGCTCGGTGCCAGCTTGCCAACCCGCTGGGATTAGTCCCCACGATGGGATTCCTGCATCTTGGGCACCTTTCGCTGGTTGAGGCAGCACGTAGAGAAAACGCCAGTGTGGCGGTCAGTATCTTTGTTAATCCGACCCAATTTGGTCCTCAGGAAGATTTGGCTACCTATCCGCGCGACCTTCCCCGAGATTTGAACTTATTGGAAAAAGCCGGGGTTGACCTGGTATGGACACCCACACCGGAAATCATGTATCCCGAGGGGTATCAAACATGGGTAACCGTGGAAAGAATTTCACAGCCTCTAGAGGGGGCTATGCGTCCGGGACATTTTCGCGGTGTTGCCACAGTGGTAGCCAAACTGTTCAATGCGCTGCAGCCTCAAAAAGCTTATTTTGGTCAGAAAGATGCCCAGCAGGCAGCGGTAATCCGCCGCATGGCACTGGATTTAAATTTTCCACTGGATATTGTGATATGTCCCACGGTGCGCGAAGCAGATGGATTGGCTATGTCCAGCCGCAATGCCTATCTTAACCATGAACAGCGTCGGGCAGCCGCGGTATTGTACCGTTCTCTGCAGCAGGCGCAAGCCTTATATGATTCGGGTGAACGGAATGCCGAAGCATTACGTCGGGTAATGCGCCAAATCATCGAAGCCGAGCCTTTAGCAAAGCTGCAATATGTTTCCTGTGCCGATCTCCTTTCGCTACAGGAATTGGAAGGTGAGATCAGCGGTCAGGCGCTGCTTTCGATGGCGGTGTTCATTGGCAAAACGAGACTGATCGATAATCTCATCCTTGAGTGATTATGTGTCAGGTAAATAAGTGTATAAGGTTCACATGATAAATGAAAACTTGAACCTTAAACCCTTAATTGCCTGAAATCAAAATTCGGAGGTGCATATATGCTGCTTGCCATCGATATTGGCAATACGAATATCACCCTGGGGCTTTACGAGGGTGATGAACTCGGGGCGCGCTGGAGGCTGGCAACCAATTATGAGCACATGCCTGACCAGTACGGCTTGCAGCTGGTAGGGCTGTTAGATCATGCTGGTCATACAGCGCAAGATATTTCTGGAATTTGTCTGGCATCAGTCGTCCCGCCGCTGACCGGGAAAATCATGGAAGCCTGCCGAAATTATCTCCATAAAGAACCCCTGGTAGTAGATACCGGGGTAAAGACGGGCGTGCGCATTCGTTATGAAGATCCACGGGCGGTAGGAGCAGACCGTATTGTAGACGCTGCAGCCGTACAACATTTGTATGGCGGCCCGGCTTGTGTGGTTGATTTTGGCACCGCTACTACCTTTGATGCGATCACTGCCGAGGGTGATTACCTGGGTGGTGCAATTGCGCCTGGAATAGGGATCGCCGCCGAAGCACTGTACCTGCGTACCTCTAAACTTTTACGAGTCGACCTTCAGCGACCACCCTCGGTTATTGGCCGTAACACCACTCATGCCATGCAGTCTGGATTGTTGTTCGGGTATGTTTTCCTGGTTGAGGGAATGGTAGCGCGGTTTCGTAAAGAATTGGGCTCGCAAATGAAAGTAATCGCTACCGGGGGATTGGCTGAGGTTATTGCTAAAGAAACCACAGTGATTGATATCCTGGCACCTTGGTTAACCCTGGATGGTTTGAAGTTAATCTGGGATATGAATTTGGGGAAGTTACAAGTTTGAGAGGACAGAATGGATGGGAAGGTGAATTGAATATATGTTAAAGACGCAGATCATTCCGGTCAGTGACCCGCTGGCATATTCTATTGCTCAAGATATCTTAGAGGTAGGCGAATTGGTGGCTTTTCCTACGGATACCGTGTATGGGGTTGGAACGCCTGTTTTTAATAAGCAGGGTATTATCAATCTTTACAATGCAAAACTACGGAATACTGCCAAAGCGATTCCCATCCTGATCGGCGATCCCGCAGATTTACCGCAGGTTGCTGTCGATATAAGCGATATGGTGAAAAAACTATCCCAACAATTCTGGCCTGGACCATTGACTTTAGTGATTCCCCGTCGCCCAAACTTGCCGGAGGAGTTATCACCATACCCAACCATTGGAGTGCGGATGCCGGATCATCCAGTGGCTTTAACTTTACTAAAGACAATGGGTGCTATGGCGGTTACTTCTGCTAATTTATCTGGAAATGTGAATGCCTGCTCAGCAGAGGAAGTTTTGGAGCAATTGGGGGGGCGCATTGCCATGATCCTGGATGGCGGCCGAACTCCGGGCGGTAAGCCGTCAACTGTCGTGGATTGCAGCGGCACAGCACCGGTCATCTTGCGAGAAGGTCCCATTTCACTCATGGATATAAAAAAGGCTATAAATTCCTGACGGGAAAAATTCTTGAAACTCTCATGGTGCTATCATTTTCCTATCATGTTCTGCTCAGGAATTTTTGGATAATTTAAATTAACGAATAACCTCCTTTTTAAATAAACTGCGCGTGAAAACACCGGAATTTTCAGGCGCAGTTTGTTTTGATATTCACCGATTTTTAGGGAAGAATATGCTAAGAGACGATCATGCAAGAAATGATATTGTTGCGGGGAAATTTACTTAGATGCGGGATGATGTGAGAACTACCTGCTTGTTTCTAAATAGATATTTATTACCCGGTTGACCCGATGATTAATCTATGGCATAATCGCCCCATCTATATCCCAAAAGGCGATGATGGAAAAAAGTATGCCTGAAACGACCTGACAGCGATCCCGATTTGGTGCGAGAGGGACAGGACGCCAGGCAGAATATCCTTCCGAAGCTGCAATCTGAACGTGACCCAAGTAGGTGCGCCGGACTAATCCGCCGTTATATGGATGGGAAAATAGCTATTAGCTTTATGCTTTCGGCTATTGGTAAACAGAGATAAGTTAATAAGGTATCAGGTAATTAGGTGTTTCATAAATTGGGGAAATCACGATTACCGCTACCCAAATTATCTTATTGCCTGTTCTATCTTCCCACGAGGAGCTTGCGCTGATAAGCCGCAAGAACCAGGGTGGTACCGCGAGAGCGGAATATGAATTATACTCTCGTCCCTGCAGGTTTTGGGATGAGATTTTTTGTTCATTCGAGAATGGAGAATCGAGAAACAGATCGACTCGAGCAGTATCTATTTTCGGTTTTCTATTCTCTTTCTATGATTTTTGGTTTATTGGAGGAAGTATGCCATTCAAAGATGTCCCCACCAAGATGGATTTCCCGGTTCAGGAGCGTGATATCCTGAAGTTCTGGAAAGAATCCAGAGCTTTCCAGAAACTGCAAGAGATTCATCGCCACGACCCGCCCTGGTCATTTATCGATGGACCGATCACAGCCAACAATCCAATGGGTGTTCACCACGGCTGGGGGCGCACATATAAAGATCTCTTTCAGCGTTATCATGCCATGTCGGGATATCAATTGCGCTACCAGAATGGTTTCGACTGCCAGGGTTTATGGGTGGAGGTCGAAGTCGAAAAAGAGATGGGGTTCAAGACTAAGAAAGACATTGAAGAATATGGGCTAGAGCAATTTGTGCGCAAGTGCAAGGCACGCGTTTTAAGATACGCTGCTGTGCAGACCGAACAATCCATCCGCCTGGGTTATTGGATGGATTGGAACGATCCTGATCAACTGCGCCAGTTTGCTGATCTGCTTATGGAAGATGCCGGGAAAGTCATTACCGTGCAGGGGCCAGAAGGACCGGTGACTGATTCGGTGGAACAAATCATTGGCAGGTTAGGTTTACCGGAATTAGCAGGAAGCTACTTTACCTTCTCCACCGAAAACAACTATATGATATGGACATTTCTCAAGAAATGCTGGAAAAACGGCTGGCTTTACCGGGGAGTTGACGTGATGCCCTGGTGCCCGCGCTGCGCCACTGCCATCAGCCAGCACGAGATTGTCACCGATGGGTATGCAGAACTCACCCATAACAGCATTTCATTGCGTTTTCCATTGACGGTGGCGGAGAACGGGAAAAATTCTCCCCGCTGCGATTCACAAACCGGGCTGCCTGAATCATTATTGGTGTGGACAACCACTCCCTGGACGTTAACCAGCAATGTAGCAGCAGCCGTGGGGGCAGATTTGGTGTATGTGAAGGTGAAACAAAATGGAGAGATCCTCTATCTCTCCAAAGGTACATTATCGGCTCTTAAGGGAGATTATCAGGTCCTTGGCGAATTAAGAGGAACCGATATAGTGGGTTGGACGTATAAAGGTCCTTTTGACGAATTACCTGCTAACCAGCAAGTAGGCGGGCATACGCATTTAAGTGACCTCACCCGGGGTATTCCGCAAAGCGCTGCTCAAGCTCACCGAGTCATTTTGTGGGA
>JAAZNS010000442.1 GCA_012798185.1 Chloroflexota bacterium
AAACATATTCTAAGTATTACGATATTTCTTACCCCGGCAGTGAACGCACCAGCGGCAGACCAATGCGGATTTCCCCGGCATATTACCGACTGCGCGATCTGGAAGCTGAATTTGGTGAAAAAACCGGCTGGGAACGCCCCAATTGGTTTAAACCCCATGCAGAACTGGCGTTCCATGGTCATGAACCAAGAGGCTGGGCGCACCGAACATGGTCTCGCGCTATTGGTTATGAGCACCTCAAAACACGCGAAAATGCCGGCTTGTTTGATGAATCATCCTTCAACAAGATCGAAGTGCGCGGTCCGGGGGCAACCAAGTTCCTGCAATACCTTTGTGCGAATGATATCGATAAACCTGTCGGTACGGTGGTTTACACCCAAATGCTCAATAAACGCGGCGGTATTGAGTGCGACTTTACCGTTTCCCGCCTCGAAACAGACCGTTATTTAATCATCACCGGCACTGCGTTTGGCGTCCATGATACCTCCTGGCTGCGCTTGAATATGCCGGATGATGGTTCTGTTTGGTTGGAAGATGTTACTTCGAAATACGCCTGCCTTGGTTTATGGGGACCAAAAGCGCGCATAATCCTGCAAAAAGTTACCAAGGATGATGTGTCCAACGCCGGTTTCCCCTATATGACGTTGAAAAATATCTGCGTTGGCGATGTACCTTGCCTGACCATGCGCGTAACTTACGTTGGCGAGTTGGGTTGGGAATTCTATTGCCCATCGGAATACGGCGCAAAATTATGGGATACGCTCTGGGAAGCCGGAAGACCAGAAGGTATGGTTCCTGCAGGTTACAAAGCCATCGATACATTACGCCTAGAGAAAGGCTACCGCTATTGGAGCAGTGAAACTACCCCAGATTACACACCCTATGAAGCCGGTTTGGGGTTTGCCGTAAAGCTGGATAAAGGCGATTTCATTGGCAAAGATGTTCTAGTCAAGCAGAAAAAAGAAGGGTTAAAGCAAAAACTGGCTTGCCTGGTTTTGGATGACCCCCGCTATGTTGTTTTAGGAAAAGAACCCATCTGGGCAGATGGCGATAAGATCATCAGTTAGGTAGCATCAGGCGGATTTGGTTATTCGGTTGCCAAGAGCATTGCTTATGCTTACCTTCCCATTGAATACACCAAAATTGGCACCAGGTTAGAGGTTGAACTCTTCGGCGAACGGATGGGCGCTGAAGTGGTGAAAGAACCCTTGTGGGATCCAAAGGGTGAACGGGTAAAAGCTTAGGATTAATCGAAAGCGAGGTGTAAGTTGAATGTTGTTGCATGTGTAAAACAAACACCCGATTCAGCGGCAAAACTCCAGGTTGAAAACAAGCACGTCACCTGGGGTGATGCCCCATTGATTGTCAATCCATGGGATGAATATGCGGTGGAAGAATCCTTGCTGCTAAAGGAAAAATTTGGCGGCAAAGCTGTGGCAATCAGTATGGGACCTGAAACTGCTGTTGAAGCGCTAAAAACCTGCCTGGCAGTTGGATGTGATGAAACATACCTGGTATCCGACCCTGTTTTGAAAGGTTCTGATGTTTCCTCAACGGCTTATGCCCTGGCAAAAGCAATTGGTAAAGTTGGCGAGGTAGACCTTGCATTATTTGGCCGCCAAGCCATTGATGGAGACTCCGGCCTTACCGCTGCGCAGGTGGCGCGTTATTTAGGGTGGACTTTGCTCACTTATGTCATAAAAATCGTCGAGATAGACCCCGCTGCTAAAACCATCAAAGTCGAACGGATGATGGAAGAAGGCCGTCAGGTTTGCACTGCCAAGCTCCCGGCAGTAGTCAGTGTGGTTAAAGGCATTAATGAGCCGCGTTATCCCTCCTTTATGGGTATTCGCAAAGCTGCCAAAGCAACCATCCCCGTTTGGAAAGCTGCCGACCTAGGCTTGGATACTGCGAAGATAGGTGCAGCAGCAGCCGCAGTTGCCTGGGTCGATATTTACCCAATGCCAGTCAAAGAAACCAAAGTTGAGATGATCCAGGGCAGCAGCCCAGCAGAGATCGCTGCAAATTTGGTGGATAAGATTATGGCAGAGAAGGTAATATAGGAGGTGCGCCATGGCAAATAAAGTATGGGTATATATCGATCAGTTCAAAGGCACACCAAATCCAGCTTCCTGGGAAGCCTTGGGGTTTGCTAAAACGATCGCCGCTCCCATGGGCAGCGGTGTGACCGCGGTTGTTATGGGTTCAGGTGTAGACGCTGTGGTGCAAAAGGCATTTACCTTCGGAGCAGATAGTGTGATGGTCTGTGATGATGTGACCCTGGCAGATTACCGCGTGGAACCTTATGCAGCAGTATTGGTAAAAATTGCCTCGGAAGGAAAGCCCGAAGTTATTTTTGGCGCAACCAGCAC
This sequence comes from Chloroflexota bacterium, assembly GCA_012798185.1. GTDB lineage: Bacteria > Chloroflexota > Anaerolineae > Anaerolineales > UBA4823 > JAAZNS01. The sequence continues at coordinate 2,373 of JAAZNS010000442.1, forward strand.
TCGCGGCAGAGATATTTTCTCTGCAGCAGCGGCGGATTTGACTACCGGCGTGATCCCCGATGCAACTGAAGTGGTCAGTAAAGACGGTGCTTTGGTAGTTACCCGTCCGGTCTATGCTGGAAAACTGCTTAGCACGGTGGTTTGCAAAGAACGCCGCCCGCAAATGATCTTGCTGCGTCCGCGCGCTTTTCCAGCGCCGGTTGAAACTGCCGGTAAGAGCGGCGAGGTAGTAAAAGTTGCCCCAGTGCTTGATGAGAGCAATATTGTCACTAAAGTTACCGAATACATTGTAGAAGAGGGGCAGGTTAGTGTGGATAGCGCCGCGGTCATTGTTTCTGGCGGTCGGGGCGTTAATGGTCCAGAGGGCTTTGAACCAATCAGAAACCTGGCGAAAGTTTTGAATGGCGCAGTGGGAGCCAGCCGCGCGGCAGTGGATGCCGGATGGATACCTTATGTCCACCAGGTCGGGCAAACTGGAAAAGTCGTCTCGCCCGATCTATATATTGCAGCTGGAATTTCCGGCGCAGTTCAGCACCAGGCAGGGATGCGGACAGCCAAGGTGATTGTAGCAATCAATAAAGATGTTGAAGCGCCGATTTTTAATCTGGCGAAGTATGGCGTAGTTGGTGATCTTTTCCAGATTGTTCCGGCATTGATAGAAGAATTTAAAAAAAGGTTAGGAAAATAGCTGCTCGATAAGGGTATTGGAGAAATAAAACAGCTCCAATACCCTTTTTATATTGATTGTGATAAAATTCACTGACAAACGGCATTGACAATAATCGCATTCTATTATAGAATCTAGACGTCTATACGTTTTTGTCTACACGTCTAGATTATTTTTTGCCTGGAGCATGAATGACGTCTTTTACAAAAGCAGAAGGCATTCCTTTGTACGTGAAGATTCGTGAGAATCTGCGCGAAGAAATTAAGCTTGGGGAATATAAACAAGGCGAAAAACTTCCCTCCGAAGATGAATTGGCAATTAAATATGGCGTTTCCCGAATGACGGTACGTCAGGGAATTATGGATTTAATCGATGAGGGCTTGGTATACCGCAGGCATGGCGTGGGAACTTTCGTGGCGTTTCCCCACCTGGAACGTGATCATAGCCGGCTGACGAATTTTTTCGAAAGCGCATTAAAAGAAGGTATCAAAGTAAGCGCTCAGATTCTCACCATGGAAGTGATACCCGCAAAACAAAAAATTGCCGCGGAGCTGCATATCGAAGAGGGCGATTCGGTTATCCACATCAAGACATTGCGTTATACCGATGATGTTCCCGTGACGGTTCACGATGCTTTCATTCCCCATAAATTATTTGCATCGATACTCACCCGCGATCTAAAAACTCTAGAGAACCAGCATTTGTGGACAATTCTCGAATCTTACGGGTATCGCTTGAAACGTGCTGTTCAGCGGCTTGAAGCCCGTGAAGCGGGTGAAGAAATTGCCGAATTATTGAATATCGACACAAACGCACCTATTTTATATAAAGAAAGAACCGCTTATGCAGATGATGGCACTCCCGTCGAATTCATATTTTGTTATAACCGGGGAGATATGTACTCCCTTACGGTGACCCTCGAACGGTGATGAATGGATTACTGTTTTATTTTGAAATCTTTTTTCGAATGATAAAAAATTTAGTGGCTGCTCAGACTGTGACGGAGAAGCCCCAATTTAAAAGAATCTCGAATTTGGGAACTCACCCAAACTGGCTGAGCGATACAAAAATATTTATGTTCCTTATCAAGGAGGCTTTACAATGAATGAAAGTGTACTCGATCGTCTGGTGAAGGTAGATCCAGATCTGGAAATATGGTGGGATTCGTCCCCGCTGGTTTTTAACCCCTGGGTGAAGAAAATGGTAGATGCTGCACCAGCAGCAAAGAAAGCCATTTTAGAAGAACAGCTTAATCGAATATATGTTGCTGATGATCCGGCGAAAAGCATGATCCGCGGTTGTACAACCAATCCGCCACTTTCTTTGACTGCGGTGAAATCTGACCCGGAATTTTGGAATGGCTGGATTGACAATTTGATCAAAACCAACCCTGGACTGACCCAGCATGAATATTTTTGGTTGACTTACAAAGAAGTCATCCGCCGCGGCGCTGAAATGCTCATGCCCATTTGGGAAGCATCTGAAGGGCGTTATGGTTACATTTCCGGTCAGCTGGATCCACGTTTACTGACTGAGACCGAAAAGATGATCGAAACCGCAAAGGAAATCCGCTCAATTGCTCCCAACCTGATGATTAAGGTTCCAGCCAGTACTCAGGGTGTTGAAGTTGTGAAGGTATTGAGTTCGCTGGCGATTCCGACCAATGTGACTACATGCTTCACTCTGCCGCAAATTTGGGCGGTTGCCAATGCAGCTGCTGAAGGCTTGGCGATTGGTTTGAAAAATAAGGTCGATATGAGCAAATGGCGCGCTGTGATCACGATGATGATCGGTCGTTTGACTGAAAATCCTGTCCTCGATGAACAGGCTGCCCGCAGGGGTATCAAACTTTCCTGGACTGATCATCACTGGATCGGCATCTACACCTTCCGTAAAGCCTATAGATTGCTTAAAGAAAACGGTTTACCCAGTAAAATGCTGGCTTGCTCAATGCGCGATGGTCCTCGGGTGGGTGGCGCGTTCCGTTTTTGGGATATCGAGAAAATCACTGGCGATATCGTTTACACCATGCCTCCATATGTTCTCGAACCATTGTTCCAGCTGAGCCCCGACCTT
>JAAZNS010000443.1 GCA_012798185.1 Chloroflexota bacterium
ATTTTCATCTCCAACACATAAGACTGGGAGGGTGAGGAAGTTGAATTTCACACCCTCTTCTTCTGCGTTTTCAACTTCTTCCAACCGGGCAGGAAGTTCCTGGCGTGATCTCCGGTAGATAATTGTAGTATCTGCACCCAGGCGTAATGCAGTGCGGGCACAATCCATAGCAACGTTCCCGCCACCGATTACCGCAACTTTATGATGAGGTTTGACCGGTGTAGTGGATTTCGGATATTGATAACCCTTCATCAAATTAATCCGAGTCAGGTATTCATTGGCAGAATAAACGCCATTCAAGTTATTCCCTGGCATTTCACTGAACCAGGGTAGACCTGCCCCAGAGCCTACGAATACGGCATCAAATTCCTGCAGCAAGCAGTCGATGGTTTTGGTTTTTCCAACCACATAATCGACTACCATTTTGACGCCTAATTTACGCAGATAGTCGATTTCACCTTCGACAATTGATTTTGGCAATCTGAATTCCGGGATACCATAAACCAGTACCCCGCCCATTTTATGTAAAGCTTCGTATATGGTTACTTCATGCCCATTTTTAATCAAATCAGCTGCAACCGTAAGGCCAGCTGGTCCGCCTCCTACCACAGCAATTTTTTTCCCTGTGGCAGGTGGAATTTCTGGCAAGTTCTTGCCAGTTTGAGTGCTTGCCCAATCGCCCAAAAATCTTTCCAGTCTGCCGATAGCGATTTCACCGCCCTTTTTCGATAAAACACATCCGCCTTCACACTGTTCTTCTTGAGGACACACTCTGCCGCATATTGAGGGCAGCGAATTTTTAGATTTTAAAATTTTTACACCTTGCTCAAATTCCCCCTTAGCAATACACTGGATAAATCCCGGAATATCAATTTCAACGGGGCATTTCGTCGTGCAGGCAGGTTTTTTACAATTCAAACAGCGATTTGCTTCCTGCATTGCTAATTCGGCAGTATAACCCAAAGCAACTTCATAGAAATTTTGCCGGCGAACTTCTACAGCCTGCTTTGGCATGGGTCTGCGATCTAGATCAAGTTTTTTACGGGTTTCTTCGGTCATAAATTATATCCAATAGAGACTGCATGTTATGTTTGGGAGATGATGGGCGGTCTATTACCCAGCTGTGTATGATAAGGACGGCTGCTCATAACTGGTAAGACCTCTTCTTTAAGATAGGCTTTTCGTCTTTGAGCGAGTTCTTCCCAATCGACCGTATGTCCGTCAAAATGCGGTCCATCAACACAAGCAAATTTCGTTTTTGAATCGACGGTAACCCGGCAAACACCGCACATGCCTGTACCATCAATCATTAATGTATTTAAACTCACTATTGTGGGTATCTGATAGGGGCGTGTCTCTTGCGATCCTCGCATCATTAAATAGTTACATCCATTCACAATGACGCGGTTTATGGGGGTCTTAATTGCTGATAATACTTCAGGTAAACGATTGATATGCCCTTTGGAACCTTTTGAGCCATCCCGTGTGAAAATGACCATTCTATCCGAAACATTGCGTAATTTATCCAGCCAATAGAGCAGATAGCCGCTGCGTGCTTCAACCATGGTGATCACTGAATTTCCATTTTGTTTAAGTGCCCTGGCGATGGGGTAAATACTTGCTATGCCATAACATCCGCCAATGCATAACACTGTACCATAATGATCAATATCCATTGTTTTTCCTAATGGACCAACCACAGTAGAAAGGGAGGAACCTTTGGTCAGTGATGAAAGCGTATCGGTGGTTTTTCCGACATTCATAAAAACAATGGTTATTGTGCCGTTTTCCCTATCCCAATCGGAAACGGTTAGGGGAATACGTTCGCCATCCTCAACCGGGCGGATAATGACGAACTGACCGGCTTCTACAGCGGCTGCTACATCGGGCGCCTCCACCGTGATTTGGTGTAGGTTGGGAACAATCATTGTGTTATCAATCAGTTTGAACATGTACTTTTTTTATCTCCGCAGGAGCGATCGTAGGGGGGACCGCATTTAGGTGGTCGAGGCTAACAGAAAGGGTGCCGGGTTGTTGGCGTATATCCAGCCAGGCAGGCCAAATTTTGGCAAAATTGGGTGAGGTGACCAATACCTGATCTCCTGGTGATATTCCCATAGTTTCAGCGTCATCTGGGTTTATACATAACATCTCTTCTGGATAAAGCACCTGTAAACCTTCCACATAATTAGAGATTGGAAATCCATGATACGTTTGATCTGAAAGATGGGTGGTTAATACAAACCTCCAGGTTTTCTTGCCATTCTTTTTGCCCTTGCCAGCAGTGAATGTTTTACTGGATTTATCTTTAAAAAGAGTGAGGGATGGTTTAGAGACCTGGTTATTTATTTGAAAGCCCGGCACGCACATCGAAATTTCATGTTGGATCTCTTCAACAGAGTTGAAGTTGAAACCTTCCGCTCCCATCTTTTCAGCGACCATACACAAGATTTTCCAGGATGGCATGGCGCTTTCCAGGGAATTTACTGCTGCATTGGATGCTAACACCCTGCCTTCATAATTTAAATAAGAGCCGTCCGTTTCAGTGAATGCCGTTATTGGCAGCAGCATGTCCACCGCATTAATTTCCGATGGCGGGAACATATGTTGGAATATGATGAATTCATTCGATTTCGGATAGGTCTTGTTATTTTCTCCTATCAGGTACAAAACATCCAGTTTATGTTCCGTCTGAATGTTTTCCCATCCATCATTTTCATGATAATCTGGTAAGGAATGTCCCCAGTGTGTTTTAAATTCATCCAGATGTTGTTTTTGATTGGCAGTCAACCCACCTGGCAGCACTTCGGGGTGAGCTCCCATCATAAATGAGCCATAGATATTATTATGAGCGGGTAAAATGATGATCCCGGCATTGGCTTCTTGGGCGATACTATTAATTAATTTAAGGATATTCGATGTATTCGGTAAACGCAGATATTTTGGTCCAATAATTATGATGGGATTCTTAGTATCCATCAGCTTCCGCGCGACATTTCTTAATTGAGATATTTGGGATTTTGCCAGAAATTCTCTGTGATTTAAGTCAGAGCTTTCATATTCTTCACTTAACAAATTAAGAAGTTTTTGGAATACCTCTTCATCTTTTTCTGGTAAAGTCTGAATCCAAATATCGGCATGCTCTGATAAATTGTGCCGGTCAGTACAGATAGAAAGAATATTTGCTCCGTTATTCCGGGCAGTATTAAGATGAGATTCAATAACCGACAGTGCATATCGCGTTTCCAGCCCCAGACAAAGGATTGTGTAGGCTGTATCGATGGCAGATAAAGGCAGTGAATCTTTCATCAGGTCCATTAAAGTAAAGAAACTTTCACCATAATGGAAACGGCCAGAAGTAGTTATCTGATGTGATTTCATCACACAACGGGTGAATTTTTGGGCGATATACAAATCTTCATTGGTGGCATTGGCGGAAATAATCATCCCAAAATTTTCGGGAGGGCATGAAGATAGTTTTTCTGTGATTTTAGAAATTGCTTCTTGCCAGTCGATAGCCAGCGGTTTATTTTCCATGAAAATTGTTGGCTGGGTTAGACGAGAAGGATGATTAACCAATTCTGTAATACTAAATCGACCTTTAACGCATAAATGGTTGTTTCCTGGTTGTCCAACTGGCTGGCTGCCAATAACTCGGTTATCTTTTACAATAATATTAACCGGACAGCCTAAACTGCAGAAGGGGCAGGTTGAAGGCACATATTCATCTGGGATTCCAGCCCATTTGCGGGTTTTTTCAGAGAGAGCGCCGGTTGGACAAACATCCACGCAGGCGCCGCAAAAACTGCACCCAGCTTC
>JAAZNS010000444.1 GCA_012798185.1 Chloroflexota bacterium
AAGCAGGTTTTTGGAGTGGCATGATGCGCGGCAATGAACCGGTTATCCTCGCTATCGATACTTCCACCCGCCTGGTAGGGTTGGCGCTTTACGACGGCGCCAAGGTATTGGCAGAATCGACCTGGGAAAGCCGCGATTTTCACACCGTAGAACTGGCGCCGGCAGTGGAAGATATGCTCAAACGCGCTCAGCTAAGCGCCGCAGACCTGGGGGCAGTTGCTGTTGCTATTGGACCTGGATCGTTCACCGGGCTGCGGATCGGGCTGGCGCTGGCAAAAGGTTTGGCATTGGCGCTGTGCATTCCATTGATCGGCGTTCCCACCCTGGATATTGTGGCAGCCGCACAACCTTTGTGTGATCTGCCCTTGGCTGCTGTACTGCGGGCGGGCAGAGGCAGGCTGGCAACCGGCTGGTATGAAAATGAAAACAACAAATGGAAATTATCCGCTAAAATCCAAGTTTTCACCGCACAGACGCTGTGTGAAAAAATAACCTCACCGGCGGTGGTTTGCGGCGAACTAAACGCTGCCGAACGGCAGGTTTTTTTTGAAACCAATCCCCATGTAATTGTTGCTTCTCCGGCGCAGTCGCTGCGCCGTCCATCAATCCTGGCAGAGATCGGCTGGCAGCGCTGGCAGGCTAACCAGGTGGATGACCCCGCCAGTTTATCGCCCATATATCTTCATTACAACGATCCAATTCCCGAATCATGAACCACCCCCTTGTTCCTTTTGCATCCGTGTTTGTCCGGTATATGCGGCTGAGCGATTTGGAGCAAGTGCAAGCCATAGACCATATGTCATTTACCTTACCCTGGCCAAACAGCGCCTTCCAGTATGAGCTGATGCAAAATAAAGATTCAATCCCTATGGTGGCTGAAATTAACCTTACCAACGGAGAGAAACTGGTGGTAGCCACAGTCGTATTATGGAAGATAATGGACGAAGCGCATATCGCTACTCTGGCTGTTCACCCCGATTACCGCCGCCAGGGTATTGGGCAAAAATTGCTTGCCAAAGCATTATTGGAAGCTATCCGAAAAGGTGCCCGCCTGGCAACCTTAGAAGTGCGCGCTGGTAACGAAGCAGCGCAATCTCTGTATCGGAGGTTCGGTTTTGAAGTTGCCGGCCGCCGCCCCCGTTATTATAAAGATAACCATGAAGATGCAGTGATCATGACCAACAAAAACCTCGATACATTCTATCAGGATTGGCTGACCAGCATTGCGGAAGAAGATCCCAATCCGGATTAAAATACAGGTACAATCAACAGGTCATTCATCATCACGTATTATTGGAGGTAAATCTTGAATCCCATCGAGACATTGAGCCGGGTTGGCAAAGAGGTATCTGCTTGCACACAATGTGAGCTGCACTTCTCGCGTAAACATGCTGTGCCCGGTGAGGGTCCGGCAGATGCTGAAATCGTGTTTATTGGTGAAGGTCCGGGCTTCCACGAAAATGAACAAGGCAGGCCTTTTGTGGGCGCTGCGGGTAAATTCTTGGAAGAATTGTTAGCCAAAATCGGCATGAAACGCGAACAGGTGTTTATTACCAATGTGGTCAAATGCCGCCCGCCGGGCAACCGCGATCCCAAACCGGAAGAAGTGGAAACCTGTGTAAGCTGCTATCTCGAACGCCAGCTTCAGGCAATAAACCCTAAGGTGATCGTTACATTAGGGCGCTATTCGATGGGATACTTTGTCCCGAATGTGAAAATCGGCGATGTCCATGGGCAGTCTTTTCGGGTGAGGGGCAAATTGGTGATCCCCATGTACCATCCTGCTGCAGCCTTGCACCAGGGTTCGCTTAAACCCATTCTGGAAAATGATTTTGCCCGCCTGCCAGAATTGATCGGCAAAGCAGCTTTGGCACCGGAAGCTATCGATAATAATCCGCCTCAACAGCAAGAACCTCCCAAACAATTGAGTCTTTTTTGAGGTTGTAATGCAAGCAATTAAAGAAAAACTTCTAGAGAAATTATTAAACCGCAGCGCCAATGTGGCAGTATTGGGCATGGGTTATGTGGGGCTGCCCCTGGCAGTAGTCTTTGCCGAAGCTGGATATCAAGTAACCGGCATCGATCCTGACCAGCGTAAAGTTGATACCATTCTGCGGGGTGAAAGCCATATTCAGGATGTGCCCTCCGACCAGGTAAAACGCCTGGTAAACCAGGGAAAGCTACTGGCAGCTTCTGATTTTGCTGTCCTTGAACAAGCCGAGGCGGTGAGTATCTGCGTACCCACCCCATTGCGCAAAACCGGCGATCCTGACCTTTCATATATCGTCAACGCCACAACTGAATTAGCCAAATATATGCACCCTGGAATGGTAGTGGTGCTCGAATCGACCACTTACCCGGGCACCACGCGGGAAATCCTGCTGCCCAAATTAGGCGAGGAAACCGGATTGAAAATCGGCGAGAATTTCTTTTTAGCCTTCTCGCCGGAAAGGGTAGATCCGGGCAGAAAAGATTGGACTACCTTGAATACACCCAAGGTAATGGGCGGCATTACACCCGCGTGTGGCGAAGTGGCTGCCACCTGGTATAAACAAGCCCTGCAGACGGTGGTTCAGGTTTCTTCGGCAGAAGTGGCTGAGATGGCAAAGTTACTGGAAAACACTTTCCGTATGATCAACATCGGTATGGTTAACGAAATGGCGCTTATGTGCGACCGGCTGGGTGTGGATGTATGGGAAGTGATCGACGCAGCTGCCACCAAGCCTTTTGGTTTTATGAAATTCACGCCGGGTCCCGGCTTGGGAGGGCATTGTATTCCCATCGACCCGTTGTATCTTTCATGGAAGCTGCGGGCACTCAATTACACCGCCCGTTTCATCGAGCTGGCTTCGGAAATCAACACCGGCATGCCGCGTTTCGTAGTTTCCAAAGTACAGGATGCATTGAACGATGCTGGCAAGCCGCTTAAGGGCAGCCAGATCTTGATCCTTGGCGTGGCGTATAAACCGGATATTGATGACCTGCGTGAGTCGCCGGCGCTGGATGTGATAGGCTTGCTGGAAAAGAAAGGCGCACAAGTGTATTACCACGACCCCTATATTCCACGTATAGCGCATGATGGCACTGAACGCGTCAGCGTAACAGATTTGATGCCAGCCGTCAGGCAGGCAGATTGTGTGGTGATCATCACCAACCACAGTGTTTACGATTATACAGGTATTGTTGAAGCCGCCCGGCTCGTGGTCGATACCCGTAATGCCCTGGGTGCTGCCCGGCGAAGCAATCCCAAGATCGTGAGTTTATAACCATGGCACGCTATCTGGTTACCGGCGCCGCCGGCTTTATTGCAGCACGGGTGACTGAGTTCCTGCTCAATGAGGGACACAGCGTAGTCGGCTTGGATAACCTCAACGAAGCTTACGATGTCCGGATGAAGATGTATCGGCTCGCCCGCCTAAACCAAAACCCCAGATTTACATTTCACCGCGCCGATATTGGCAACCGCCATACCCTGGAGGCTTGTCTGGGAGATATTTATGCCTCTGCCGGTGCGGATAATTTCGATGCCGTCATCAACCTGGCAGCACGGGCAGGCGTGCGCCAATCGCTGGAAAATCCTTGGGTCTA
>JAAZNS010000445.1 GCA_012798185.1 Chloroflexota bacterium
AAAGCTGGGGAAGCCGCGCTCCCGGTTGATGATTCACCACACCACCCCCACTATCCCCGCACCCACCCACGCCCAAGCATACAAGCGCGGGTCAAGTAATCCTAACGCCATCAGCCCTTTGGCATCACCGCCAGAGAGCCAACCAAGCAGCCATAATGTTAGCGTAACCAATGCCAGCAAGAAGGCATAAGCATCGGGATTGAACAACCGCCAGCCGATTGCCCCCACCAGCACAGGCAAGGTCAGCCAGTTGGGTACTTCTCGTTTGCGCAAGTCGAACACCGCACATAAAATCGCCCACAGCTCAATCACAACTGTCAGCAAAGAGCGGCTCCCTCAATGGCAACCTTTTTGATTGAGTATCCGAAAATTGTTAAGAGATGTATCTTTAAGTAATTTTTCGTGCGAACGAATGACCTTAAAATGCACAAAAATGCGTGGTTTTTGACGAGGTTTTCGTGCAGCACGAATTTTTATCGAACAAGATATTTTAAAAAGAACCAGTTTTAGCTGTTTTATTCGAAAGAGCGTAAAGACTCTGATAAGCATGATGAATTACACGAGAATTTAAATATAAAGGGAATATGAATGGGCAGAGATTACAGAGTCGTCTTTCCTTGCTTCGTGAGTGGTGCTGATGTGGTGCAGATCCAACATCACATCACGAAAACTGTGGATATAATGGATAAAATACCCCCTATATATGGGACGAAGTGGATTATTCACCACTACATGTACTGGGCGGACATTTAAATCTTCAACTCTTTTGCGCCTGGTTTGATATAAGTTTAATAAATAAGACAGATGTTAAAGATGCCTTAGATTTTGCAGTTTGTACATCTTGATTAAAGCATTCAATATATGGAGATTTTATCCGTGTGTCTGTGGATGAAGTCAATGTATTAATAAAAGGGGATTCTTCTGATAGTGTACAAAGGTAAATAAATTCAATCGTTTACTGGTATTATTTTCGTTTATAGTATTTGATTATAAAATAGTTTTAGGAAAATTAGGACCAATTATTGGGTGATCGGGTTGTTTTCCAGATTGTTGGTTTTGAGATATAGCGTCTGAGAATATGTATTTTCCTATTTTATATCTGACAAATTCATTATTTTCACTTAAAAAATGGCGCCCCCAGCGCGATTCGAACGCGCAACCGTCTGATCCGAAGTCTTAGAACGTATGATCTACACCGTATATGTAGTCTATTGAGTCTGCAGTATATATGGGGGGTAATTTGTATATTTTGTCTATATTTTCCATGCTTTGATACCCCATTTGCACCACTTCTGCACCAATCATGAAGGGAGGGAAGGCAACTCTACCTAGGTAAAAAAAAGATAATCGAAAATGGTTTTGGCTTCTAGATAATTATTAATTATTTCTACTGATATTTTGTGATATAATAATCTAAAGAAATGGGACAATGTCCCATATAATAGGACATTTATTATGAGTAAAAAACAAGATACCTCTCGTTCTGATGTTGTCAAAAAAGCAGGAAAAATCTTGAAGGCTTTTTCCAGGGAGCGCTCATTAATTGGTGTACGAGAATTAGCAGAAATAGTTAATTTACCAAAAAGCACTGTGCAAAGATTATTGACTTCCTTAGCTGATGAAGGATTGATTTATCAAGATCCCGCAACGCGACGATATAGCTTAGGGGCGGGGATATTAGTTTTAGCAGGAGTCGTTTTGAGTCATATGGATTTCCGGCGCATCGCATTACCCTTTATGACCAATCTTTCAGCTAAATGGCAAGAAACGATTGACTTGGATATCTTGGAAGGGACTCATGTAATTATTGTTGAGCAGATAGCTGGTCAATATGCATTGAGCGCGGGAAGTCCTTTAGCAAGGCGTTTACCGGCTCAAAGTACTTCAACAGGAAAAGTCCTTCTCGCATATGCGGGAGTTGAATATGTAAAAGCAAATTTTCCGGAAGAAATACCATCAACAAAACCTTCTTCGAATGTTTCGATTACTCGGGAGCAACTACTTCGTGAATTGGAGATAGTAAGAAATGAAGGTATTGCTCGATCTAGGGAAGAAAGAGAAGAATTTGTTTATGCAATTGGTGTTCCAATTTGGGACTCGACCGATAAAGTGATTGCAGCCTTAAGCTTATCGGGGTTTGTTGCCCGAATTGATAAAAATGAAAAGGAAATTATTAAAGATTTAAAGAAGGCATCAAGAGAAATTTCAGAACAACTTGGTTATAGATTTCATTAACTATTTTTTTCTAAGAATTAGGATCTTCATTAAGGAATTATTTAAATTTAAATAATATTTTTCAAAAATTACTATTTATATGATTTTGATAACAATTATTTTATGCGGATGTTAATTTTTCAATCAATTATTAATTGATAATTTTTGAGGAGATTAAAAAAACCCTTATGAAAGAAAAGTTTACAAATATTAAGGAAGAAAGTAAATATTATCGCGAGATGGAAAAAGAATTTGTCCTTCACTCCTGGTGTGTACAAAATCAATATAATGGTTCTGTTGTAACAGGTGGAGAGGGGGCATATTTCTGGGATATGGAAGGAAATCGCTACCTTGATTTCAGTTCCCAGGCAATGTGCAATACCCTGGGTCATCAACATCCTAAAGTCGTCGAAGCGATTAGAAAACAAGCAGAACAACTTTGTTTTGTTCAGGGTACCTGGGCAACAATTCCACGTGCTTTGTTGGCAAAAAAGTTGACCGAAATTGCACCATCGAACTTGAAAAAGACATTTTTCACTACAGGAGGCGCTGAAGCAAATGAAAATGCTATCAAATTTGCCCGCATGTTCACGGGGCGTCAAAAAATTATTACCCGTTATCGCTCGTATCATGGCGCTTCAGCAGGCGCAATGTCGATATCAGGCGATCCCAGGCGTTGGGCGGTAGAACCCGGCATTCCGGGAATTGTTCGCGCTCTTGATTGCTATTGTTATCGATGTCCCTTTGGATTGTCCTATCCTGCTTGCAATGTTCGCTGTGTCGAACATATTAAAGAATTGATCGAATTAGAAGGACCTGACAAGGTTTGTGCTGTTGAGATCGAACCAATTGTTGGTTCAAATGGATTATTGGTTCCACCGGATGAATATCTGCCCAGGCTACGCGAGATTTGTTCACAATTCGGTACGTTGCTGATCAGCGACGAAGTGATGACCGGATTTGGGCGAACAGGGGCGTGGTTTGCCTGTCAACATTGGGATGTTCAACCCGATATCATGATTTTAGCAAAAGGATTATCGGCAGCTATGTTACCGCTTGGTGGCGTTATGATATCTAAGGAAATCAGCGATTACTTCGATGATAAATTGTTATTTGCTGGATTGACTTATTTAGGGCATCCCATGTCCTGTGCCGCAGGTGTAGCAGCTCTGGATGTTTACCATGAAGAAAATCTCATAGAAAAATCAAAATCTCTTGGTGAATATATGCTTGGGTGTCTAAAAGATATGGAAAAGCGGCATCCAAGTATCGGCGATGTACGTGGGAAAGGTTTATTTGCTTCCATCGAATTGGTAAAAAATCGTAAGACAAAAGAACCGATGGCGCCTTTCAATGGCGGCTCTCCGGTTATGACCAAAATAGGGAGTGAAGCAAAAAAGCGAGGCGTGATTTTTAATATCCGTTGGAATTTCTTTATTTTTGCACCACCGCTTGTTATCAGCAAGAAAGAAATCGATCATGCTATGAATGTCCTAGATGAGTTGCTGGTTTTAGCCGATCAGGAAGTAAATTAAAAAATAATAGATATAAAGGATTAAATTATTATGGAAGAAACTGAATTGTATGAAAAGGGATTAGCGAAACATACAGAAATATTCGGTGCTGGCGTGGAAGAGTGGCGTAAACAGTTCCGTGAAATTAACCCTGATGCAGTTGAGTATCTAATGAAATATTGTTTTGGTGCTTATTATTGCCGCCCAGGTGTGGAATTGAAAATTCGAGAATTATGCACCGTTTCAGCGCTGGCAGTTCTGGGCCGTTGGCCGCAACTGAAAAGTCACATTTGCGGTGCTTTACGTGTGGGTGCTACCAAAACCGAAGTTACTGAGATACTTTTACAAATGCAAAACTATGCTGGATGGCCTGTGGCGCTAACCTCCCTTGAAGTGGCAAATGAAGCCTTTTTAAATTTTGATGAAGAGCAAAAATCATAGACATTAGAGAAGTGACCATGAAAGCTTTAGTAAAAACGCAAAAGGGTGTTAATTTTATTGAGTATAAAGAGATACCTGAACCCAAGCCTGGTTTTGGGGAAGTCAAAGTGAATGTGAAGGCTTGTGGAATTTGCGGTACGGATATTCACATTTGGAAGGATGAATTTCAGAATATTCCCCCAGTTGTCCTGGGACACGAATTTAGCGGTGTAATTGTTGAACTTGGTGAAGGTGTAACGGGACTTAATATTGGTCAAAAAGTTGTCTCAGAAGTCATGTACCAGGTATGCGGAAAATGTCAGAACTGTAAAACAGGTTACTATAATCTATGTCTGACCCGCAAGGGGCTGGGCTGGGCAGTAAATGGTGCGTTTGCACCATTTACGGTGGTAGAAGCTCAATATATACATCCCATGCCTGAGAACATTACGTTTGAAGAAGCAGCCCTAAGTGAACCTCTGGCGATTTCCGCTTATGCGGTTTCGGAAATCACTGGCGTGAAATCCGGTGAAATCGTGCTGGTGTCCGGACCTGGTCCGATAGGCCTTCTGGTAATGCAGTGTGCATTGGCGGAAGGCGCTTTTGTTATTATGACCGGCACCGATGCGGATGAATGGCGGCTTAAAGTAGCTAAAGAACTTGGAGCTCATCGTATAGTCAATGTTCAACAAGAGGATCTTGGGAAAGTAATTCGAGGCTACAACGAAATAGGCGCCGATATTGTATTTGAATGTTCTGGCGCTGCATCGGCTGTAAAAAGCGGTATTGAGGTAATCAGAAAAGGTGGCAAGTTTACTCAAGTAGGATTATTCGGCCGCACGATAGAAATCAATATGGACCTCATCGTTACCAAGGAACTTCGCTTATCGGGTGTTTTTAGTAGCAATTGGCGTGGCTGGCACCGCGGGCTTAGACTTGTACGGCAAAACAAAATTCTCTTAAAACCGGTCATATCTCATGTACTCCCGGTATCCGAATGGGCAAAAGCATTCGAATTGATTGAGAGTAAACAATCTCTTAAGGTAGTTCTTACTCCGGAATCGAAATGAGAAGAAGCGAAAGGAGGTGTTCACATCAAGATAGAGCAAGGCAGTTCAATGAGAATATACGAAAGCCGATTCTG
>JAAZNS010000446.1 GCA_012798185.1 Chloroflexota bacterium
ATCTAAATTATCCATGGTTATGTCTCCTTCGGGAAATATCACACACTTAATTGGATTAATTCCTGAGAGGCTTGCCTGTTTGAAGAATATTCCACATACGCTGCTGCGTTTTTTGTTCGCCGCATAAAGAAAGAAATGCCTCTCGCTCCAAATCAAGGATATATTGCTCGGTTACCCAACCAGGTTTACTAAGCTCTCCACCGGTCATGATATATGCCAGTTTGTTGGCAATATGATTCTCATACTCGGTAATGTATCCTCCCTCTTTCATCATATAAACGCCAACTCTCATAGCTGCCAAGGCATCCCTTCCGGCTGCAAAGATTTTTTCGGGTAAAGGTGGTTTATATCCAGCGGTAGCCATATTTAGAACTTCCCGTTTGGCTTCCGCCAGCAAGTGGCTGCGATTTAACACCACCCGGTCAGCCTGAGTGAGAATACCCATTTCCCGGGCTTCTTCGGCACTGGCGGCAACTTTTGCCATGCCAATCTGCTCGAAAATACGCTGCAGAAATGGCAGGGGTTCCACGTTGGGTGTTTTCATTCCAGGGTTGAGAATGCGCCGCACCATTTCCTTAGTGCAGCCGCCGGCGGGGATTACCCCAGCGCCAATTTCGACTAATCCGGCATACAATTCAGCAGCTGCCACAACCCGGCTCCCATACATGATTATTTCAGCCCCCCCTCCTAAAGCCATATCAGCCGGTGCCACAACAATGGGTTTGGGGAAATAGCGCATGCGCATGTTCATATCCTGCATCTTTTTCACCACATTGCTCAGCATCTCCCACATGCCTTGTTGCGCTGCCATTACCACCATGAATAAATTTGCTCCTGCGCTGAAATTTTCAGCGTCATTGCCTATCACCAAGCCTTCGTATTCAGTCTCAGCGCGATCCATGCCTTCCAGAATGATATTAAAAATATCCTGATCCAGCACATTCATTTTCGTGTGAAATTCTACACAAGCTACTCCATCCCCCAAGTCCACCAGACTCGCACCCGGATTTTGTTTGATAATCTTGCCCCTAAGTTTTTCATCCTTCAGGATGATATTCATTGGTGAGTGCTTAATGGCTTCATAACTTCCTTTTTGGGGGTTATAAACGCCTGTTTTCGTTTCACCCTGGTATTGATAGAAAGAAAGAAATCCCTTTGCCAGCATCTCTTCTACCCAGCGGGCTACATGGAACCCCGCGTCTTTCATCGCTTTTACCGAATCGGCAACACCCAGCATATCCCAAATTTCGAATGGCCCCGCCTCTCTGCTGAAACCCCAGCGCATAGCATCATCTATCGGCTTTGGGGTGTCGGCAATCTCAGGGATTCGGTCCGATGCATAAGACAGGCTTTGATAGGTGAGCGCTTTCACCAGTTGTCCTGCCCGGTCATCTGCAGAAATAAGTTTCATCAGACGCTCGCCTAATTTTTCGATATCTTTTACTTGACCAATTGAATCGAATCGGACTTTTTGAGGCAATTGGTATTCCAGCGTGTTCAGATCAAGCGTCCAAAATTCCTTTCCTCCTTCAGGTGTTTTTACTTCTTTATAAAATCCCTGTTTTGCTTTATTGCCCAGCCAGCCGCGTTCAACCAGGGAATGGATCAGATTATTAACGCGTTCCGAATTCAAATAACGAAGAGCGTGTTCATCTTCGGGGATAGCAGGCGCTAGGTTTTTCCCAACATGCTCCCACACATCAATGCCTACCAGATCTATCAACCGAAAGGTGGCCGTCTTCGGATTGCCCATCACTGGTCCGGTAATGGCGTCCACCTCTGCGACCGTATAATTGTTTTCCAGGATATAATCTAAAGCAAAAGCACCCGATCCAAAAGCCAACCGATTGGCGATAAAGTTGGGTGTGTCTTTTGCCAATACAACCCCCTTTCCTAAACGATACTCACAAAAACGGCTAATGAATTCCACCACTTCGGGTAATGTCTCTTCGGTAGGGATTACCTCCAAAAGCTTCAAGTAGCGGGGAGGATTAAAAAAGTGAGTACCCAAAAAGTGTTTCCGGAATCCTTCAGACAACCCCTGTGCTATTAAGCCAATTGGGATTCCTGATGTATTGGTACTTATAATGGTATGGGAGGCGCGATGTTCGTCAATGCGCTTCATCAATGTTTGTTTGATCTTTAGATTCTCAACTACTGCTTCGATCACCCAATCAGCTTCTGCCACAGAACCTAAATCATCTTCCAGGTTGCCAATTTTTACCAAAGCTGCATGGTTTGCTGTAAAGAAGTTAGCCGGCTTAGCTTTAACTGCTCGATCGAAACCTTGTTGTACAATGCGGTTCCTAACCTGGGCATCATTTAAGGATAATCCCTTCGCCTCTTCATCAGGAGTAAGCTTATCTGGAATAATATCCAGCAGGGTGACCAATATTCCGGCATTTGCCAGATGCGCCGCAATTGCTGCGCCCATGGTCCCTGCTCCAAGAACCACCGCATGATACACCTTATAGCCCATACTGTTTCCTCCTTTTCAATAAAAACATTCTATTCCTTTGGTGAATAGACAACAAAATTGTCGAACAACACAATCACCTTCCCCCAGCCGCGTGCTCCAACAACCATACCCACATCTCCTTTGGTGTATTCTTTATCTCGAACCTCAGTCAAAAGCACACCGTTGGCATATAGCGAAAGTGTTTCTCCAATGCAATCCGCGCGGACATGGATATTTTCATCTGGTGTTATATTGGCTTCGGGATGTGCATTTCCCTGCTTAAGGAAAGTGAACTTACCGCTGCCTTTTTTGGCGATTCCATAAAAACCATCACTGCCGACCACCAGCGCATAAAATTGGGCGCCGCCGGTATGCCGGCATATCAACCCCCAATACCCTCCCTTCACCTTGCCTGTATCGAGGGTATCTACTTCTAATTGCACATCTGGGTATGTATTGGTTCGAACACTCCAAATAGGCACATCGACGATCTTGACGAAGATCTGGTATCCTCCATCAACAAAATCAAAGCCAAAATCCTCTCTGGTTTCCTTTGTCCAGCCTGCCTTGCTGGTGAATTTATCTTGAAAAATCAAAACCGGCAAAGGTGTCTCCGTTGCAGTTTCTGTCGGTTCTAGTGTTGCGCTGGGTTCAATGGTATCAGTCGGCGAAGGGGTTGGCGAAAAATCTAATGTAGCAGATGGTTGAGGTGTCAACGTCGGCAACGGCGTATCGGTATTAACGAATTCGCTGGGAATAGGCAGTTCAACTGTCGGCAACTGAGTGACTTCACCACTCTGTCCTTGTAAATTCATCAATGTTGGCGCCGATTGTGTCAATCCGGCAACGATTGTTTGGATGGATGCAGTATAAGCTGCATCTGGCGCTTCGGTTGTTGCTGGCGGGGGTGTTTTAGCACAAGCGGCATTGATTATCGCCAGGGTGATTAAGCAAAAAATGAGGAGAAGGGAGGATTTCTTCATGATGGTGGGCGCTCCTTATTTGAGTTTTTTCTTTAAACTACCTCTATTTTACATTCAATCAAATAAAACTTGAGAGACTGTTGAACAATACTACCTGTGAAAAATATGTAATTTTCCCCAGGACGTATAGGGGAGAAATCCTATACGTCCTGGTAAATGGGAGCAGTCACCGCAGCTCACTCCCGCTGTAATTCAAGATATTACGCGCTACGATTAATCGATTGATCTGCCCCGTTCCCTCGTATATATCGGTGATTTTTGCATCGCGGAACCATTTCTCTAACAAGAGATCTCGGGTATAGCCCAATGGACCCATTATCTCAACAGCTTTTTGGGTGATTTTAGTCACGACATCGCCGGCGCGCACTTTGCTCATCGAGGCTTCCATTGGATTATGTTTGCGGTTATCCGCCATCCATACCGCTTTGAGGATCAACAACCAGGCAGAACGCAGCATAACCTCCATATCGATAATTTCGCGTTCCACATTAGTCAATTTTTGCCGGGGAAGACCGTAACGGATACTTACCCCTTGCTCTGCCAGTATTTCTTTTAGCAGCTCAAGGCTCGCTCTGGCAACCCCAACCCCGGTTGCAGCAACCAATGGACGGGTGGCATCGAAGGTAGCCATGGCTCCCTTGAACCCCTTAGTCGTGGTGGTAACAACTTCAGGGCTGCCCAGCATTGCATCGAAAGGCACACGGCAATCCTGCAGCACTATCGAAGCTGTGTCGGAGGCACGGATACCCATCTTATGCTCAAGTTTGGTTACTTTAGCGCCGGGATTACCTGCCTCAACGATAAACGAGCGCATACCCGCCCTACCGGCTTTTGGATCGATAGTTGCCCAAACCACCACAAAACCCTGACTTTCCATCAGCGCCTTATGACCTGCGGTTACAAAAATTTTCTCGCCATTTAAAATCCATTCGTTGGTTTCTTTATCTAAAACCGCACTGGCTCGAATGGCAGAGGTATCTGAGCCTGCCTGAGGCTCTGTCATTGCCATGGCTGCAAATGTAGGTTTTTCCTCTGCAAAACGCGCTAAAAATTTTTTCTTTTGCTCGGGTGTTCCCGCTGCTTCCACTGCTGCACTGCCTAAACCGCCTCCCGGAGTTACTAAGTATATTCCCACATCCCCCCAGGCAAGTGTTTCCAGCATAAAAGCCAGCATCTGATAGGCAATAGGCGGGCGTTCTTTTTTCTCTTCCGGTTTTTCTTCCTTTGGTCGTTCACGCGGCGCTAATGATCCCGCGCCGGTAGCTTTCATTGCCATGTGCATGAAATTAATATAATCCCAGGGAATTTCATGTTCGTGCTCATCGAAATAACGTGAAACCGGACGCATCATATTATCTGCAACAGTTTTCAAAACATAGTTTTGCTGTGCAATTGGTTTTGGCATCTCAAATTCAATCATCGCTTGATCCTCGCTTTCCAATTTGTTTATACAATGGTCAACCCAAGCATCGTTGCGATGCCACGTCCATTGCGCATCCATAATTCCACGGGGTGTTCCCGGATATACCCATGCCCGCCTAATATCTGAACTGCGCGGTCGGTAACCATCATCGCCATATCCATTGCACCGGTTAGCGCCAGATAAGCCTGTTTGCCCGCATCATCTTTATGGTTATCAAGCATCCAGGCAGCCTCCCAGGTTAATAAACGGATGGCTTCGATTTCGGTTGCCATTTCAGCTAACATGAAAGCAATAGCCTGCTTTTGAGCAACCTTAACACCAAATACTTCGCGTTCTTTTGCATAATCGCGGGAATATTCGAAGGCTGCTCGAGATAAACCCACCGCCATAGCTGCCAGCGCTACGCGTGAGGCATCGAGAATAGGCGCAAACTCATGTCCACCATCCCCGCCGAGTCGATTTCCTTCGCCTACCTGTACATCGTTAAAGTTGACTTTATAAACAGGCAAGGCATTTACACCCATCAGCTTTTGCCGCTCCACAATCTCAACACCCTGAGTGCCCTTTGTTACAATAAACCCTTGGGTTTTACCTTCGTAATTTGCATAAACCAGAAATGCTTGCGCATCTTCTGCAAAGGGGACGTAGATTTTCTCGCCTTTTATTATGAAGCCATTCCCATTTTTCACCGCAACGGTTTTCATATCAGCGGAGTCGAAATCATATCGGGGTTCAATTAAAGCACTTGTAAAAGGTTTCCATTCTGCCTCAATAATTTGCGGCAGAAATTCTGCTTTCTGATTTTCAGTACCAACCAATAAAATTGGGGTGGCAAACAATCCGGGACCAAGAATTGCGATTGCGCCAGCCAGATCACCATAAGCAAATTCCTCAGCAGCTAAAACGCCGGTAACAGCCGATCGTTCACCAAACCCCCCATATGCCTCAGGAATAGAGGCTTGCAAATAGCCCAATTCCCAACCTTTTTCAATCAATGGCATAGGCAGCTGGTTTTCTTCTTCTGCCTGGTGAGCTTGTTTACGTAAATCGCTAACCGCATAGCGGTTGATAGCATCCACCAACATTTTTTGTTCTTCTGAAGGTTCAAAAGAATACATCAGGTACGCTCCTTCCATCGACTAAATATTCCATTCTGGGGATGCGCACCGGTGTTTAGAGACGATGGTAGGTGATCGCTACCGGTTGACTACCCCGTTCCAATTCCTCCAGATTTTTTATCTCCAACAATCCTCTTTGATACAAATACTCAATGTGCGCCCCAGTTTCTTCGAGAGCAAGCAATATATTGTATCCGTGCACCTCCCCAAATAACTCAATTGATATTTCTTCAATAGTATGCGGCACAAATAATATATCCATAACCTTTTCCAGCCGTTGATGATGCATCGTTTTAATTTCAGAAATTCGCCCTGGCAAATCGGTTACTGGACCTTCATGCCCACCCAGGGATAACTTGACCCCATTCGACCATCCCTTGAGACGATCCAGTGATTCAAGATAATGTCCCAAACCAGTATAAAGAGTGAGATGTTCTGGAGATTGGTGAGGAGTCGTTTTTTCAAGAATATGATCCCCGCTGAATAGTATATCGTGAAGACGAACCACTACCTGCCCTCCACAATGACCAGGAACATGTAATATTTGGAAAGGACCCAGCTGCATGCCAATTGCTTCATAGGTAAAATCAACTGCAATCGATTGGCGAAGGCTCTTGGCGAATTTATACATATCGATTAACTGACTGCGCTTCTCTGGTTTGACACCCGCTTCAATTAAAAATCTTTCCAGCCTTCCTGAGATAATCGTTAACCGTTCCTCGTAGTTGGTGAGATTTCGCAAGTCTAATTCATGAATGCCCACTTTTGCGGGTGTCTTTGGACGGATATAGAACATTCCGCCAAAATGATCGATATGCCCGTGTGTGATCAAAATATGGGTTAGTGTTGACCAATCGATTTTTTCTCCATATAAACCAGA
Source organism: Chloroflexota bacterium (assembly GCA_012798185.1). Lineage (GTDB taxonomy): Bacteria > Chloroflexota > Anaerolineae > Anaerolineales > UBA4823 > JAAZNS01. The sequence continues at coordinate 6,863 of JAAZNS010000446.1, forward strand.
AGCTATTTCTAATCCTTTTTCTAAATCCTGATTTGCTTCACCGAATCCCGAACCGCTGTCGATAAGAACACGATATTTTTCCCCATTATCTTCTACTAATACCAGATATACCCAGCCATTCAACCCTGGAAAACACCGTACCGGAATTTGAAAAATCTTACCCCCCTGAGAAGTAATGAAATAATTCACGTTGGTATAATCGGACATGGCTGTTATTGTGGTTGACTATTCGACATAATACCTAGGATTGCCAAATCTGCATATTGCTTGGCAATAGCAGCAGGGTTCAGTGGACCATCTGGTCGGTACCAGGTGATTGTCCAATTGAGCATGCCTAATAATGAGCGTGTGACAAAACCAGGGTCATGGCAATTAAAAACATGTTCATCGATACCTTCTTTAATCATCTCTTTCCAGAGTTCTTCAAAACGGTCCCGCCGCGGGATATGGCGGGCGCGTAAATCGGTATCTAAAGAGCGGTGCTCCAATAGCAGAATCGCGGCCAGATCTTTGTGTTCGAGTAACGTTTCCAGATAAGTCACCATACTTAAGCGTAATTTTTGTTCGGGCGAAAGGGGCATATCAGCCACTTTCCCAATCCGTTCGATCAATAAATCCAACGCTTTATCCAATAAAGCTAGTAATATTTCTTGTTTTGAGGATACGTGATGGTACAAACTGCTTTTTTGCAATTTCACTGCTTCAGCGATATCCTGCATCGAAGCGCCATGGAATCCCTTTTCACTGAAAATTGTGGCAGCTGCATTTAATATATCATCCCGCGTCATATTTATTCCCTACCGAACGGTCGGTAGTTAAAGCATAGCAAAGTTATTGCGCTATGTCAAGAATTTTTATGGGATCAAAATGGATAAATTCACCACTTGTCCGCCAGCGCAAATACGCTTCCCTCTCTTCAGGCGTCGCTTCTCGAACATAATATGACATAGATGGCAAGA
>JAAZNS010000447.1 GCA_012798185.1 Chloroflexota bacterium
CGCCACCGATAACCCCTTCGATAATTAAACTGGTAAACCAGCCCGGGTAGGCAGCTAAATAGGTTTCTGCTGCTTTTGCTAATTTCTCCACAACCATGGTTTCTAGAAGATTTTGCAGCGGTGCGCCCACGGTGAAGGTAAGACCAAAAACAATGCCTAAAACACCTGCCAGAACAATCAAACCGCCAACCGGATGCGTCGCCCAGCGGTCGATCCGTTCTGTCAGGCTGATTTGACCAGTGCGAGGACGAACCACAGCTGCTCTCACCATGCGCCCCACCCATTCATAACGCCCTGAAGCAACCGCCAAGAGCGCGTCATCGTGATCGCGGAGTACATTATGGATAGCTTCCCATTTTTCTGCCTGTAAGGTCGATCTCATCATTTTGGTAATCTCTGCGTCGCCTTCTAAAAGTTTTAATGCAATCCAATCAGAAGGGTAGGGAGGGGGAACATTACCTGTAATAAGAGAAATGATTTGCTCAAGTGCATGGCGGTGATCGGCTCTAATCTCAGGCAAGCGTACCGGCGGGGTGTGCATTCCCGAAAGCGTTTGTTCGACAACATGAAGCAGGTCGGAAATGCCTCTGGCGCGGGTAGCGGTGATTGGCACTACCGGAATTCCCAAGGCGGCTTGCAGTACTTCAGCTTCCACATGCAGCCCTTCTTGTTCTGCAACATCAACCATGTTAAGAGCAATCACCAGGGGTGTGGGCAGAGCGATTAATTCGGCAACCAGGTAAAGGCTGCGCTCTAGTGTGGCAGCGCTGATGACGGCGATGACCACATCGGGCTGCTCCCGCAGGATGAACTCTCGGGTGATGATCTCTTCTGGGGAATTGGCGGTAAGACTATAAGTGCCAGGTAAATCGACCAGGGTGATTTTGCGCTCGCCCAGTATAAATTCTCCCTGTTTCCGCTCCACAGTCTTGCCAGGCCAATTTCCAACATGTTGATTCATTCCCGTAAGCAGATTGAAAAGAGTTGATTTACCCGTATTGGGCTGACCTGCCAGGGCAATCAGGGGTGTTTTTGTTTTGTCATTTCTAAATACGTTGATTTCTTGCTGGGGAAGTTGTGTGGTGGTCAATTTCATGCGCCATTCCTTTGAACGATGATTTTCCGCGCTTCGTTGCGTCCCAGCGCTACCCTGGCACCGCGCAAGAAGACGATGAGCGGGCCTTTGCCGGAATTCTGCACCATGGTGATTTCAACGCCGGGTGTGAAACCTAATGCGGTAAGCCTGCCGGCAATACCGCGACCGCCGTTTAAATTCACTAAAACAGCTTTTTCTCCAACCTGCAATTGTGATAATGAGCATGTTGCGATATTTTCCATAAATTCTCCAACGGGTAGGTTGACAGTTGGTGTAAACAGCTTATAATTACGATATTATAATATTTATATATATTAAATTAGATGATACTAATATAATATATTAATAATTTATAATACAGTCTTTGTCAAGCTGATGAAAGTCACTCATTTGACACCTGACATGACTGAAAGCTGAAAGCGAATTACATTACAAAGCATTTGGTCGATGAGATTATCGGTTAATAAGTCATAAACCTTATGGAGTGCTTGTGGATAAGCCCCGACTAACCCCAACTATAGAAGATTATCTGAGTTTGTTTTTAATCCTTGAAAGAGATAATGAGCCTGTTATTGGAGCACGCCTGGCAGAGCTTTTAGGCGTGAGCCCTCCGACAGTGACTAATACCATGCAGCGCATGATGCGCAATGGGTTGATTGAGCCGCATGAGACCCGAGGTACCAGACTCACCGAAAAAGGCGTTCAGGCAGCTCGTTCGGTGATGCGGAGACATATGCTTTCGGAGTGGCTGGTTTCGCGCATGGTGGGATGGTCAAAGGCACATACCCAGGCTCACGAGATGGAGCATGTCATTTCCTCTGAATTAGAGAATGCGTTGATTGAGGATTTGAAAAATCCGCAGACCTGCCCGCATGGCAACCCTCTGCCAGGTTTTGAAGATGTGACATTAAAATGGGCACCCCTGACTGATTTTACCCCTGGCGATTTTATTATTATCCGGCGAGTGCACGAGCTTGCTGAAGAAGTTGCCGGGGTATTATCCTTCCTGGAGGAGAAAAACTTCCTGCCTGGTACGCGGGCTGAAGTGATGGAAATCTTATCCTTTAATCAAACGATGACTTTGAAACTTGAGCAGGGGGAGACTGTAACATTGGGTTTGGGGGTGGCGCGCTATATCTTCGCCGAACCTGCATGAGTGATCTCCATATAATAATCGGCAATATCTAGTACGACCAACCGCGCCTTGAGCCTGTCGAAGGGAGCCTGTTCGTCTGATCAATATAAACGATCGGTTGAATTGGGCTTCAAATTCTGTCGATTATCAATCGATTGTTTTATTTGGCTCGATCACTACATTTTGGATGATCCAGGTTTCCTTGTTATAAACCATTTTGGTTGCCTCAGCGCCTTGAACGATATTGAAATAAGGCTTGGTGGCAAATCTTATTGTGATCGCCTTACCGCTGAAAGGCGACAGATCGATTGCTACTTCGTGCCAATAATCCCGGCTGCCTTTAAGGGTGTAAACTCTATTCCAGATTTCTTCACCTTGCACCTGAATTTCCACGAAGCCAAAGGCTTTATTTTCTTTTACCGAATATCGCGTTTGAAAAATCATGGCTGGGCTTTGCCAGGCACCGTTCACGAAGACTGTTTCTGCGCAGACCAAGCTGGAAAGATCTTTATAATTGGTCAGCATCCAGCAGGGATTGTTGGTATCCTGGCAAGCCATGGGAGAATTGGAACTGACCCAACCCCAGGCTGTCCACTGCATTAGCGGCATTGATGCCTGCGCTAGGGATGGTGTATCTGTAATAAGCATCTGAGGCGTATCTGTTGCAGAGAGCACCTGCAGGGGTTGTTCAGTAGGCGGTGGTAAGGTGGGAGCGGCTGGCGTTTCACTGGCAGCCGCCATGGGTGTATCACTGGGCAGCGGGAGTTCAATGGGTGTTTCAACAGCCACAATCGAGGTTTTGGTTGGCGGCTGGGTGCTTTCTTTATTTCCACAACCAGCCAGGAGTATGCTCATGATGACACCGATCCAAATTATTCTGGCTAAGATAGGGCTTTTTCCAAGTGCCATATATTTCTCCGCAAGGTTTTTTACTTACAATCGGGCATTGCCAACTGCCAATAACTGGCGATAGGGCAATGATAATCTCAAATCTGCCATATTATAATTAATTTCTTATTTGGATTTGTATGAATATGTTGTCGAGCACCAACCTATAACCAATTGCGTGGAAATTGGGGTGGTATTTTCTATTGATGCGTTCCCATCAATCAAGGTGATCGTATACATCGTATTTCATAAGTTTATATCCGATAAAAAAATAACCAATGGATTAAGATAATTTGGATTGAATAATTTTATTAGCCGTTCCTACCATCGATGCTGATAATACTGAAAACCATCAAGCTGAAATTATGACAAAAATCAAACTCCAAAATGATATTCTAAAAAATATTGGAGTATGGCGATTAAAAGATCTTCAAGAAACAAAAAAGACTTTCTATTAAATCCCTTGACTTCTCCTCAACTTAAGATATAATACCTATAGGTTTAGTCATATAACCCATGAAGCTGACCTCCCGCTCTGAGTATGCCCTGCTGGCGCTGGTCTATCTTGCCCGCAATGAATCTGAAGGCTACATCTCTGTAGAGACCATCGCCGTAGCGCAGGATATTCCCCCCAAATTCCTGGAACAAATCCTGCTGGCATTGAAGCGCGCCAAATACCTGCGCAGCGCCAAGGGTCAGCACGGCGGCTACCGCTTAGCCCGCCCTGCCAATAAAATTTCGCTGGCAGAGGTGATCCGCCTGTTCGACGGCGCCCTAGCGCCTACCGAATCGGTCAGCTTGAACTTTTACGAGCCCACGCCCATCGAAAAGGAGCAAAACCTGGTGGCGGTATTTAAAGAGATTCGTGATTACATCTCGAATACCCTCGAAACCACCACCATTGCCGATATCGTGAACGAATAAGCGTCTCTTTTTTTACCATAATATATGACTAAATCTATAGGAAATATATGTCTAGTCGTTTGAAATTCATCAGAAAATGTCACCTTATAAATCCTTTTGCTCCCCCCTCCCCTACAAGCGGGGAGGGGGCAGGGGGTGAAGTCAATAACCAAAACTTTTTTCTTTCATTTCCTACTTATCCAATGGGTAAAGGAGTATAACATGTTCATTAAAAATATCACCATCCTCGGCGGCATGAGCCGCTCCGGCAATCCCGAACCGGTGCAGCGCATTGACCTCAACATGGGCGATGTGGTCAGCATCGTCGGTCCCACCGGCTCGGGTAAGACAACCTTGATTAACGACATCGAGCTGTTCGCTGACCGCAACACACAAACCGGGCGCTGCATTTTGATCGACGGTAAACGTCCCCCGCTGGAATACCGCGATAACCCAGCCAGCAATCCCATTGCTCTAATCACCCAGCACACTACCTTTCTCTCCGACCTGCCGGTGGAGGATTTTCTCTCGACTCATGCACGCATCCGCGCCAAAGACAGCAGCCAGATCGAAGCCATGATCGCCAACACCCTGTCGTTTGCCAACCAGCTTACCGGCGAGCCGATCATCCTTTCGAGCCGCATGACCGAGCTTTCCGGCGGGCAGACGCGTGCCCTGCTCATTGCCGATGCCACCGTTATTTGCGATACGCCCATTGTCCTGCTGGACGAGGTAGAAAACGCCGGCATCCACCGCACCCGCGCCCTGGAACTGCTACGTCAGCACCGTAAGATCTTCATTTTCGTCACCCACGATCCACGCATCGCCCTGCTTTCCGATTTCCGCATCGTGATGCAGGGTGGCAGCATCGTCAAGATTTTGCACACCAATGACGAGGAACGTCAATTCTCAATCAAGGTGAGCAAGCTGGACGATATGCTCTCTGCCATGCGCGACAAAATCCGCTTTGGCGAGCGGCTGACAACCCATGAACTGGAGGGATTAGCATGAAACTGGTCATTTGCGCCGGACCGGCAACCACCGGTAAAACCTCTGTATTGCGCCATATCATCCAAAAACTCCAGCAGGTGCAGGAAAAAGCAGCATTCCTCAAGATCGATGTGCAATACGCCGAAGAAGATGAGCTTTTCGCCCGTGAGTTCGGCATTCCCACCCGCAAGATCTACTCCGGTGAATTGTGCCCCGATCACTGCAATGTGATGGTGCTGGGCGACGCCCTGCAATGGGCGCGGCGCGAAGGCTGTTCCATATTGCTGGTGGAGACAGCCGGTTTGTGCCTGCGCTGCTCCCCCTACGTGGACGGCGGTTTAGGGATGATCGTGCTGGAAGCCACCAGCGGCACCAACTTGCCTCTCAAAGTGGGACCGATGCTCTCCCTGGCAGATATTGCCGTAGTGACCAAGATCGACCGGGTCTCGCAGGCAGAGCGGGAAGTTTTCCGCTCCCGCATTCAGTATGTGGCGCCCAACGTGCGCATCCGCGAGGTCAATGCCCTATATGGAATCGGCATTGATCCATTGGTAGATTCCATTCATCAGACGCCGGATGCCTGGGATAACATGCTGCTGCGCGGCAATCCGCCCGTAGGCACTTGCACCATCTGCGTCGGTAAAAAAGAGATCGGCTGGCAGGCGCATTTCGGCGTGGTGCGCTCGCTGGAAAATCAGAATTTCTATCGCGGAGAATGATGTCACCCCCTGTCCGTTGGATATGAGATTGTCCTTAAAGAAAATCTACACGCTGAGCGAAGTGAAGAGTCTAAATATAGCTAAGTGAGACGTTTCGCTACGTTTCGTGTAACATATTGCATGGAACATGACAATCGTGACTTTGTAGACAAGCCCGAACAAGGGGGGCTTCTGTTTTCCAACCTTCTTTATGAAATATTTTGATTTTGCAAAAGAAAGGATTATGGTTATGACCAACGAAAAAATTATCGAATTGCCGGGTTTGAACTGCGGTATCTGCGGCTGCCGCACTTGCGAGGAATTGGCAATCCGCATAGAAAACGATCCACAGCAAATCAAACGTTGTATTTATTTATCAAGTGATCATATCAGCAATCAGGATTTACAGCCTGTGGTCACCATTCAAAAAAACGTGCTTTCACCGGAACGCCTGCAAAAGGCAGCCGCGCAGCCTGTGGCAAGCGCCTGCAATGTTTGCGCCAGCCCGCAATTGGCTGGCATGTCCGTGCCCTGGCATGATAGCCTGGGCAGGGAGTTCGATTTCTACCTGGAGCACTTCCCCGAAGAGCCGGGTCCGCGCGAGATCATCCTGCCCCATAATCCGCTGATAACCCGCGAATTGGATATTCAGGTGGGAGATATTTTGATCGGGAGACCGCTAGGCATGTCTTGCGGCTGCCCGATTACTCATTGCGGCGTCACTATGGATGTAGATAAACGCACTGGGGTGATCGTGTGGTGCGTCACCGGTCCGCTTAACCCGCGGCAGAAGGGGTATAAAGACCTGGGTTATTATATTGCCGAAGGCTACGAGGGCTTAATCCACGAAGCCCGCTGTGAAATCAAGATCGGGATGCGTTATTACTTCCAGCCGCGCATGTGCATGCTGCAATGGCGGCATAGCGGTTTGGTGAATTATCTCAACCGCATGCCCACCGGCTTTCAGGTGCGCGTGGAAGGGCTGTGGATTGGGTGATAGGGATATATCCCTAGAATATTAATCCACCCCAGATAAAATTATCAAATCCAGGGGTTGGCTGTTTTCCTACAATCCATGCAGCTACCAATCCCTGCCTTGTTTTTATTCGGTTAAGTTTTTTTTCATCTTTTGGAGATGGATGCAGCTTGACTTCTAATCCAATCGTTTGGTGGTCCCCAGGAGTAACAATAAAATCGACCTCATATTCATTTCCCTTGGATAGATAAGCCAATCTTCCGTAATTTACTAATTAATTGAATATTGCATTTTCGAATAAAGCGCCATCTCCAGGCTGTGCCAGGATGCCCGCCAATCCATTATCCCGGAAATATAATTTCTTCCCTAAGGAAGTTGCTTTGTCAGCGCTAGTAAATGCTGGCAGCCGATACACCACGTATGTCTTTTCCAGAAACTCCAGGTACGTTGCCAAGGTTGGTCGAGTAACCCCAATCACTTTGAGAGAGTTTGCTGTAATCTAGTTTATTTCCTACTCGTTGAGCCAGAATCTGCAAGAGACGTGGTAATTCTCCAATTTTTCTAAAATCTGCCATAGCATTAACATCGATATTGATATAGGAAGAAAAAATTTCCTGTAGAATTTCTCGTTTAATTTCCGGACGCGGTTCTAAAACTACCTCGGGTAATCCACCGAAAGCAATATAATCGTCGTAATAACCCTTTAAACGCTCATACTCATAAGGATCAAAGAGCATTTGTTCGAATTCAGTCCTTTGGCGGTAAGGTACGCCGCGAAAATCCAGGAATTCTCCAAAGCTCAAAGGGAACATTTCGTAGACAATCTTACGTCCTACCATAGATTCGTTGAAAAAATGCTTCAAATAAAACAAACTTGAACCCGTTAATAGGAATTTTATACCATGATGATCAAATAAATACTTGACCATACTTTACAGGTTGGGCACATATTGTATTTCATCCAGGGCAACTGTCATTGGCTGATCAGTATCCAAACCACGGTTTCGCAAATAATTGATAACCAAGTCGTAATTGCTTTCCTGAAAAACGGCATGTTGATCCAGTCGTTCTAGGTCAAGGTAGATTTTGTTGGACGAAGGGATCTGATTCAATAACCATTGTAAGGTTGTGGTTTTTCCGACCCGGCGCATTCCGGTGATTACTACTGCTCGACGGTCGGCAAGTGAATTTTTTAGTATTGGGAAAAGATAGCGTTCGATTATCTGCATATCCCTATTTTGCATAAAATCTTTATTTTGTTAAACAGTATTTAACAAATTATACCAATTATGTAAAATAGAATTTTACAAAACGCAGAATTTTTCAAATACTATCCTCCTCATTTATTTTCAGCCAATATTGTATAAAATAAAAAATGTGATAAAATAAATACTCAAAATTTAAATAATCATTTAATAACTATGGCGCGAACTCAAACCCCTCTTGCTCTTGAATACATCCTCTTGGGATTTCTCAACGAAAATCCCTCTCATGGCTACGATTTATATAAGAAGATTAAAAATTTTGAGGGGATTTCGCTGATATGGCATATCAAGCAAAGCCAGCTCTATGCTCTGTTGGATAAACTGGAGGATAGCGGCTTGCTAACCTCTTCCATTGTGCCGGGTGAAATCCACCTGATGCGCAAAGAATATCAAATCACACCTGCTGGCAGGCAAATGTTCTTAAATTGGGTTGCTACCCCGGTCAATCATGGCCGCGATATGCGCCAGGAATTTTTGGCAAAACTTTATTTTGCCTATTGCTCTGGTTCTGAGACCGCAAAACACCTGATTTTTGAACAAATCAAGCAATGTACAGAGTGGTTATCCAGCCTTGAGCAAAACTTTTTAAAAACCGGTGAAGAGCAGGTTTATGAAAAGATTATTTACCAATACCGAATTTCGCAGGTTAAGGCCATGCTGGAATGGCTGGATTATTGCCTGCATGAAATTGATTAAGAGATATAGGGGAAACCGTGATCCTGCTGTTTCAATCTTCCACTTATCAATCAATTAATCTCCAACGGAATAGACCATCATGAAATTTCCAAGCTATATCACGATTATCATAATCCTTACACTGATAATTACCGGCTGTGCCTCACCCACACCCGCGGCTATAATAACCGAAGCCCCTGCAGTATTAATCGTTCCAACCGACACGGCAGTCCCATCAACACCTGTGCCAGAACCCGCTGCTTCTGCGGCGCCAGGCACTGCTTCAAGCAGCAGTATCACCGTCACCGATGCACTCGGGCGGGAAATCGACTTCGAGAAAGCGCCATCCAGGATTGTTCTGGCGGGTAAAGCGTTGTTC
>JAAZNS010000448.1 GCA_012798185.1 Chloroflexota bacterium
GCAGATTTCGATGGTGTCCAACGTCCGCAAGGAAGCGGATATGATATCGGCGCTTTTGAAGCAAAAAATTATCAAGAGTATATGAAGATTTGGTTGCCGATAATCATTCATTGATTAAGCATATTTGTGAGAAGCCTGGTCGGAAATTCGCAATCTAAATAATGACCCTAACAAATGGGGTCGTAATGAATATTTCCTGGAAATTCGGAAAACAAATCCAGGTAAATGATGTTGATTAATTCGAAGCATTTCTTCTTGCCATTTGTTATTGGTTGAATATTAATTTACCTTTATAATGATCATATAAGGGTACCATAATTTCATGAGACCAAAGGCGAAAAAATTAATTGCCGGATTTACCGTTACTTGCAACATATTAATATTTATTTATTTAACGATTTCTTTAATCGGTTGTGCCCAATCCCCCTTGAAAATTTCCAATTCACAAAAATATTCAGGAAATACATATTTCGTTGCTTTGAATGGTAAAAACACTAATCCGGGGACAGCCACCTTACCCTGGGGAACGATTCAAAAATGTTTGGACGAAGTAAACCCTGGGGATACCTGTACGATAATGGGTGGAACATATTATGAAGCATTGACATTAAAAACCAGCGGGACTGAAACCTCCAGAATTATTCTAAGAAACTATGAAGATCAAATCGTAACAATCGACTCAGGGAAAAACAAGACTCTGGTGACGAATGGAAGAGTAGGGTATTACACCATCGAGGGACTACGATTTATTGCCAGCTACACATCAGCCGGGCAGGGGGATTACACGATAGATTTGAAGATGACATTGTGGGATGGGGAGACCAATAAAGATGGGGGAAACAATGGATTTATGATCAGGGATTGCTATATTGAAGGAGCGATCAAGTTTTATGGTCATAATAACATCGTGGAAAACTGTGAATTGAACGGGAAACAGAACTGGAGTAATGGGATAAATGACGAATATGCCACCAGCCATGATAACCTCTATCGAGGGAATGTGATCCATGATTATAAAAAGCGTGGTGTGTGGACGATGCAATACACGGAAAATATTTTGATTGAAGGCAACACGATCTATAATAGCGGGAATATGGGGATAGACTGTGATGGAGCGGGGAATCCGGTAAGGCGCTGCATGGTCAAAAGCAATCAAATATACGACATATCAGGGGAAGGAGTGGGGGTATTGCTGGAGAATGCCTTTGATTCGATAGCGGAAGCCAATGAGATCTACCGCGTGAAACAAGGGATTGGGATAATAAATTATGGACCTCCGATCATACAAGAAGAATATCGCACAACGGATAGCCACACCATAATCCGTAATAATGTGATACACAACACGAGCCAGGATGGGATAATCTGTAAAGGGTCGCCTGGAGGGAAAGCCCTGAATAACACGATCTACGACACGCGCCAAACGCCCGGATATTGGGCAGGCATTGGGCTAACAGGATATGAAGGCTATTATTGTCATAATTGGGAGATAAAAAACAATCTCATATCGCAGGCAAGTAAATACGCCATATGGTATGACAGTCCAACGGATGGTTTGCATAATTTGTCTTCAGATTACAATTTGTTCGATTTCGAACCGAATGAAGAAAGATTCATTTGGATTGTTTACTCTGAAACAGAGGAAGATTGGAATCCATACAACCTTTCTCAAATCCAAAAACAGAAACAGCTCGAAAAACACTCGATATTAGGAAAGTCGATGTTTCTGAATGAGACAATGGGAGATTTTCACCTGCAAGAAAACTCTCCAGCCATAAATACTGGTTATTATGTAGGGGTAACAGCAGATTTCGATGGTGTCCAACGTCCGCAAGGAAGCGGATATGATATCGGCGCTTTTGAATTTATAGATTAAAACCTCTATTAAAATTTTATATTGGCTTCAAATTTAAATTGGGGCTCGATATTAATAATTTCTTTATTATCAGACAAATGTCGAGCATGTTCTCCTAGAGGAATTACAGAGAAGTAATCTGAATAAATATCAATTAATTTGCTGACTACGTTAATTTTTTTCTCAAAGGATAGATTCATAGCAGGAAAGAAAGATAATTCTTTTACATCCTCTTTGCCTAAAAAATCCAGGGGGTGTAGTAATAGGGAAGGAGAAGTGTGAGTTATCTGACATAATTTCATTGCCAACTTGAAGTATAAAAGCGCCAATTTGGTTGAAAAGCAACTTATATATAAAATATAACTGACGTGAAAGGGGATCTTAAAAAAAGGCATGGTTGAAACCGGAATTTCGATCAAACCATCTTTATTTCCATCAATCAGCCATCGATATGGTTTGATAGGTTTTAATCCATCACGCAGCTCTCCAAATAACAATTTACGAACTCTTTTTTCTTCGGGGCTCATCTTTGTTGTAATGAAATAGTAAGCGCGTGCCAATGGTCCAAGGAAAGTCGGTAAAGTAGAAGCATCATA
>JAAZNS010000049.1 GCA_012798185.1 Chloroflexota bacterium
ACGCCCGCAACCGCGAAACTGATTAATGAAATTTATAACCTTTTTGCGAGCGAACCAGCCGCTGCCGGCACTCAACAAACTCTTGCCGAAGCATGGCGTGCATTACAAGGGTGGTGGAAAGAGCGGACTCGGCTTGAGCGGGCAGTAGGAGTTTATAACGATGACAGTAGTGCTCAAAGCCTGGTAGATTTTTTGACGAAAAACGCTGAGGGTAATTCAGGTAGCCAGATTCTATTGGAACAAATCAAACAAACTTATGGCTACGATCCAGATGCCGAATTGGGCGATGATGAAGCAAGTGAAATCATTAAGGAACTACTGAAAGACAAGCAAGAAATAGAAACACCGGCTACTACAATAAAAACGAACATTGTCTCCCAATTATCAAAATTATTCCATCCAGAAGGAGAAACGTATCAGGATTACACCAACGCCATTAATACCTGGTTGAAAAGTTTACATCCTGAGCAGAGACTTCTAACAGCAGATTGGCAAACTCCTTCAACAAAGACAGTTCTTGAAGCCTTGCAGAAATTGGTTGATATTGAGAAAACCTTCTTGGAAGTGATCCCGAACGCTTACGGATTCACACTTGGTAAGGTAGATGACTGGTCATACGATCAAACGACTGGTTATGTTAATAAATTCCAGGATGCACTAACAAAGATTGAAACCAGTCTTCCCAAGGTACCGGCGCCGATTTTTACCTGTACTTCTGAATTGACTCAGAGCTATCAGGGAACCTGGGCAGCAAAATATCATGGCTCGACTAAACTAACAGTTTCGGTTCCTGAAGCTGGGGTAAAGGTACGTGTTACAAAGAATGAAGACCCATTTATTGCAAAACAATTCATGACGATTGACACTCTCCCCCAGGAAATTGAAATTGCTGAGAGCTGCACTTATTATCTGGTGACGACGAACGGCCAGAACGAAGCAAGCAAGGTTGAACGCATCGCATTTACAAATCTTGACGATGAAAGCAAATTAATCCCCGAGCCAGCACCCAAGCTGGATCCCAAAGAAAGGATTTACAGGTTTAAAAATCCAGGGGATAAGACAGGATTAATCGTCCTCTTGAAGGACATTATTGCTCACATCAAGCAAGATCATATGATAACGGATGCGGATATTTTATCCGCTATCGAGGAAACAATCCGAGATGAGTTTAAAAAATAAGTTGGGGACATCGCATGATTAAACTTTCGATTCTTGATCTTTCTCTAGACATTCATGTTCCGAACGCGGACGCAATCTTGAACGATATTGATCAATATGTTTCAGGATATGATCGCATTGTACGTGCAATTCATGCTCAGAAAGATCTTCATATTGTAACGACCAATAATCAAATCGGGAAATGGTTGAGCATCCTTCAAAAGCGATATGGAAAAGAAGCAATTATTATTGAGGAAATAAATGTCCGAAAACAGCTAGCTAAACAAATAGGCATCTCTATTCCCGAATCAATTACTGATCAACAAATCAAAGAATCTTCTTTACTTGATCTTAGCATTCCCGCATCAGCAAATGTAACTTTTGAAGAATACTTGCTAGAAGTATTTTTTGGAAATTTTCTCATATCTGATGGGGGTCTGAAAAGGATTGGAGATTTTATTACCAATTACGAGACTGACCAATGGGATGCAGCGCTTAATCGACCTATAGTTAAAGATTTGTATTTAAAAA
>JAAZNS010000449.1 GCA_012798185.1 Chloroflexota bacterium
CGATAAATACATTTTTATCCAGAGGGATATTCAGCTTGGTACTTACATATTGGAATATACGATGATCCGGTTTAGCAATTCCAATTTCTGCAGAAATAATAATTTCATCGAAGTAATCGAGAAAATGATCTGAAACGGAAATATGATATGCGCTGGTAGGGGATGATTTACCGGTCAATTCTAGCCGCAAATCATCAAAAGCATTACTGAGTAGGGCAACGCGGTATTGTTGACGTAGCGATTGGATATAATCGAGCAGATTCCAATCCATTCGATCGCCAGCAAAGAATTGCTGCCGAATAGTGGGGATTTCTTCTTCTGATGCCTCAAGAGCCCTTGCCACGTTTTGCCAATGCTGATGAGCGCTAATCTTGCCTAACTCCGCCAATTTTGCCGATGGGCTGCTGAATACCAGGTTCTCGATAGTATCGACACTCACATTAAAACGATTAGCTAACGCTGAGCGGGGGTTCCTATCCATGGTGCGCATGATTACGCCGCCGAAATCAAAAATAATACCTTCTATTGCCATCTATCAGTTCCTTTTTACAAAAAATCGCTCCTATTTTACTCCTCTCACCTCAATGCGCTAATTTATCCTGAGAGACTCTGTAATCCATTATTGCTGGCTCTTGCTATCAAGTTATAAGCCCAGCTGCTTTGCAGGTTGAAAAACTTCAGTCATTTTTTTACATAAATAAACCTATAGCTCCACTTTGAACATCACTTGTTCAAGCAAAATTACTAGGGTAACTAAACTGCCGGAATGGGTTAATTATATGCTTCCCTGTCATAGCCTGAGCAGCTACCCTTTAGGATTTGTGATCAACTTTTCTGTATTCCGAAGTAAATGAGCATTAGGTAATCAGTTCTTGCGAATCAAGGGAAGATAAAAAGAATTCCTGACTGCCTGCTTCCTGATTACCTAATACCTTCGATATTTTCCGCTTGAAAAAGTCCTAATTCAACACTCTATATAACAAGCGGTTTTCGATAAATACTGAACCGCTTAATCGGCTGATAACCCATACCTTCATACAATCTAAGGGCACCGCTGACATTTTCGGTATCGACACCCAGGGCAGCTTGCAGCATACCGCGTTCTTTTATCGCTCTCAATGAATCGGCAATCAAGGCACGGGCAATACCTTTCTTTCGCCATGGGCGGCGTACGCAAATGTTTTCCGTCCAACCTCGTTTATAGCCATATGCCTCATTGGCACGTGTATCGATATAGTTGAGTACCATCCCTGCCACCTCATCCCCCTCCCAGGCAACACGCCATAAAGTTGGATCGAAATTCGGATCTTCCAACCATTGTTCCACAGTATCCTCGAAATCAGGACAAAAACCCCAGTCATCTTGAAAAGCTTCTTTGCTGGCGTCGTTGATTTTTTGATAGTGTTCCGGTAATACAGGGCGGATTTCCACGCCCTCTGGTAATGCCAAGTCCGGGATGTTCTCAAGATCAGGACGTACCATGATATACGAATGGCGAACAGCTCGATATCCTTCACTTTTTATTAAAGCTTCCCTGCCAATCTCCGTATCAGCACATTCAGATTCTAGTTCCTTAGGCTGCCCTTTGGGATGGGTAGCTGCGATTTCAACTAACCGCCGCTCTGCCCAATGAAACATAGCTCTGCCTATTCCTTTTCGTCGCCATTCGGGCAGTAAAAATCCGAAGAGTTGATAGATACGGGTTCCATCCAATTCCTCACGCCATAATACGCGTTGATAACAGATTACCTCACGATCGATTTCTGCAAACAACATATCCTTATACGGATTGCTGTTGATTAGATGTTTATAATTTCGGGCAACATCTTCGACTTCATCCACTCTCTCGATTTGGTCAGCGTCTTTACTGCCCTTAATAACGGCTACCATTTTGGGGTAATCGGATTCACCCCGAAAACTTCGGAAAGATAAACCGGGTATATGCGGTGCGTCCGCAAGGGTGATTCGATCGTTTTGTAACACACTTTTTTCCATGATGATTATCTCCAAAAAGTATTCTGTTCTTTTTCTGAGTATTACGGGATTAAATTGCTATCTCTCGTCTGCTATTTTGGAAATTTAGTATTTCAAGAGAGTAAAGCAAATCATCATTGATTCATGATTGAGTCTTTACAGTTTTCTACACATAGATTTCTCTACCCTTCTGATTGTTCTTGATGATTGCCATTAGCCGGCAGCTTGAATTTCTTCCAGATTGGCAGGGTGATTAATAAAGCCACCCAAGCAGTTAGATTGAATGGGAATTGCGGATTGATCCTCGCCCATAATTGCGCACCAATCATTGGCGCCGGTAAGGATACAAACCCTAAGCTGGATTGAAACAACCCCATGGCAGTGCCGCGCACTTTTTCTGGAACAGCTTTACTGATCAGCGAATTGTAGGCAGGTTCCATTAACCCAACGCTGACCCCTAAAAGTGCCCAAGATGCCATAAAACCCCATAGGGTGGTCACATGCGTAAAAAGAATTAGGGAAGCAAATTGCACCACAAATCCTACGATGATACCCAATTTTTCTCCTTTCTTATCTGCTAGCCAGCCGGCCGGCGTTGTCGTAAGCATCATAAAAATACCAAAGACCGATTCCATCCAACCTATTTGTTGCACACTCATCCTGCCAATATCTTTTAGATACAAGGGTGTGAGAGTAAATGACATCTCATACGCAATATCCCTGACACCATCAGTCAGCAAAATCCAGGTGACCAAACCTCCAGCTGCCACCAACCCAAACATGGTGCCCAAATTGACGCGCAGGCTTGCCATTGTCAACGGCTGGGGGTTAGCTTCTTTACCCCGCGCAGCCGCGCGCGCCATACTGATGCGAATGATCGTAGCGATGAAATAAAAGCTTGCAGCCACAATTAGCATCGCTTTAAAACCATAATGATCCACCAGCCATCCCCCCAAAGGTGGACCGATCACGTTAACAACCATGAATACGGTAGATGTAATGCCGAATACACGGGCGCGGTTTTCCTCCGTGGATTGTTCAGCGATGAAAGTTGGATAGCTTGGAGCAACTAATGAACGCGTTACTGAAGATATCCCTTCTCCCAAAAGGACCCACTGCCAGGTCGGTGCCAAGATCAATCCTACATAAGAAAACACACCCGCCACGCTCCCTATGGCGATACTGCGAAGTCTGCCCAGCGTATCCGATATCCAGCCTCCCAATATCTGTAATATCAATGGAATAATTTTTACCAGCGTGAAGAAAAGACCCACCTGAATAACACTGGCGTTTAGAGATGTTAAATACAGCGGCAGCAACGGACCATACATATTACCAGAGATATTTGCCAAAATCATTGCCGTCATAAAGATGATCAACATCTTATTCATCATTGGAGGGGAGGCTGTCCGCTTCTTTTTTCCCATAGCGATCAATTCATCATTCGTTGTTATTGTATTTGTTGCCATACTATATCCCTGATTACCTATTAGAGTGTCGATTCTTCTTATATCGTCCAGGTTTGATCACCCGGGTGAACATAATAAGAGTCATTTAATGCTGGTCGCTCGATAGTTAAAGAGATCGCTCTTTCTCATTATCATGTTCATCCCGGTATGATCGAGGAAGAATTTTTATCGAATTCTCCATTTATTGATAGTAATCTCATCCAGCTTAGCCAAGTTAAGCAAGTCGATCATTGCCTGCGGCTCTGTGTGAGATGAATGATTATTGTTTTTCCAGATACCCCACCAGATTATCTCGTTCAACCGGCGTTTGGGGGTTTTTGTTGTCTCGGTTTTTGTTACCAGTTCGTCAATCACGTCGATAGTAATCATGATATTGCTCCGTTTTCAAAACCGGGAAACTTTCCGCTCAACCGCGTACCTGCCGGTATCGTAATCATGTCAAGCGATTTTCCGGTTTCTTTCTATTAACCAAAAGTCATCTAGCCAAACTGCATTAATCTTGCTTTGCAGCCTGCAATCAGCCAGGAATCTTCCCAAGGGATCATCCCTAAAATAAAACCTGCCTCCATTAGTTTGAATATTTAAAAATAAACCATTTGCTTCACTCATGAATGTCTCCTTAAAAAAATCAGCCACAGGTGATCCCATGGCTGAAATAAAAGAGAGAAAAAAACAGCCACGGGCGGGTGCACCGTGGCTGAAACAACCTAATGGTAGTGTGTCAGTCTACAGGCGCACTCCGACAAGGAAATACGCGCCACCGAAAACAGCGGTGCTGGCGTATAGGCATGCTCTTAGATATCTGTAATCCATGTAGACCTTATTTCCTTTCATTAAAATTAGATTAGAACTTGGTGAGTCTATCATGAAAAACAATTGTTTGTCAAGACTTTTATTTCTTAAAATTTTTATATTAAGAATTCGATCGATTCGATATGCACAAGCCATTAAACCATGTCAATAATATCATTGCGAAATGGCAGGGCGCTTTGTGCTCCAGGTTTAGTAACCGCCAAAGCGCCTGCAGCATTCCCCCAAGCAACTGCTTCCAAGAAAGATTTTCCTTCCACTACCGCCACCGAGTATGCCCCCACAAAAGCATCCCCTGCTCCGACAGTATCCACGACCTCCACCTTATGCGGGGGAAGATATTCAATTTTTTCCCCTGGTGCGCAAAAAGCGACACCTTCACCACCAAGTGTCACCAC
>JAAZNS010000450.1 GCA_012798185.1 Chloroflexota bacterium
TAAACCACGGCGTTCTAGGCGTAATATCACTTCTCCAATAAGACCTCTTTGTACACCGTCGGGTTTTATTAATACTAAAGTCTTTTCCACAATTATCCTCCGTGAGTTATAGAATATCGATATACAGTTACTGCTTAATCAGCTTAGGTGATTTTCTAAAACTTAGGTGTTTACGGGAGCGCAACATCCGCAAACACCTAAGTTTTGGGACTTTTCCACAACCTGAACAGTTATGATGGGTGGTGAAATATGTAAAAATTTTAGCGCACTAATTTTTCAGCTTCAATATATGCATTTAATGCATCTTGTAGTTTTCCCATGCGAAGGCATGCATCACCCATAGTTTGCCAAAGTTCCGATTCCGTGGGATAGCGGTCTAAAGCATTTTTCAAATCATCAATAATCTCATTGAGATCCGATTTGGCATAGATCAATTCAAGATATTGATTCACCGCAGCGTTTAGATTACCATTCTCAAGATCATGACGTGCTTGAATTAATGGATCGATTTCTTCGGTTTCA
The DNA here is from genome assembly GCA_012798185.1 of Chloroflexota bacterium. Classification (GTDB taxonomy): domain Bacteria; phylum Chloroflexota; class Anaerolineae; order Anaerolineales; family UBA4823; genus JAAZNS01. The sequence goes on from JAAZNS010000450.1 coordinate 523, forward strand.
TCCACCAGTTCAGGTAATTCTTCAGCAGGAAGGATCACTTCCAACCTGGGTTTTAATTCCTGGATCAACTCTTCATCCATTCCTGGGACATTGATTAATTCTTCGACAGAATTGAATAAACCATTTTCATTGCGATAATTGATTATGTTTTGTGCTTTAATAAAGCCAACGCCGGGTAATCGCTCTAATTCTACCAAAGAAGCATAATTGAGATCGATTGGCACGATTTGAGCTTCGATCGAAAATTCTTCAACCTGTATTTCGGGTGATACTTCTTCCTGAGCCTCTACAAGTGGTTCTTCATGAGTTTCTTCGGTGATTTCTTCGAGCTGAATTTCCGTTTGGGTTTCTTCTCCAATTTCTCTTGCTGGTTCTTCAGGTTGCATTTCGGCTTCTGCTGCGGCTGGTTCAGAGTATGTTTCCTCAACGGAGCTCAGGTTTTCAACAGGAATTTCTTCTGAGAATGATAAATCTAGAGTGGATAACTTTTCGGGTTGCTCGAACCAGGCTGGCATTTCGGGAATTGGCTGTTCTTCTGAAGCAGCTTGAATCTGTTCTTCAGCAGGTGCTTCAGTTTCGTTATATTCTTGCAACCAATCGGGCAGCGGTTCAAGGGACGGTTGTGTAATACCTTCAGAAATATTTTCTTCGACGCCTGTTGTTAGGGCAGATTCCTCAATTCTCTCTATATGGGGTTCTTCGAAAGGATATTCTTGTGATTCAAAAACCGGTTCTTCAGCTTGCTGGGTGTCAGCCATATCTTCGAAAATTGATGGTTTTTTTTCATAATCACCCAGCCACTCCGGTCTTTCTTCGGTTTTCTCTATGGTTTCAGGTGTTACTTCGGATAACCAAACAGGTTTTTCCTATTCTTTATTTTCTGGTTCTTCTGCAGGTTCAAACGGCTCTTCGGATAACCAAGTGGGTTTTTCCTCTTCTTTCTTTTCAGGCTCTTCGATAGGCTCAAGCGGTTCATCGGATAACCAGATAGGTTTTTCTTCTTCTTTCTTTTCGGGTTCTTCGATAGGCTCAAGCGGCTCTTCGGATACCCAGATAAGTTTTTCTTCTACTTTCTTTTCAGGCTCTTCGATAGGTTCAAGCGGCTCTTCGGATAACCAGATAGGTTTTTCTTCTTCTTTCTTTTCGGGTTCTTCGATAGGTTCAAGCGGTTCTTCAGATAACCAATCGGGTTTTTGTTCTAAAATTGGTGCTGTTTTCTCAATTGTTTCATCCGATACTTGAGACAACCAATCGGGTAATTGAACTTCTTCAACAGGGCTGGTTTCTTTTTGAATTTCTTCGGTCTCTTCAGGGTAAAAATCCTTTCCTGTCTCTTCAGATAGTTCAGTTTCGAATGGTTTTTCCGAAGAGATTTCTGATATCCACTCCAGTTGTTTCTCGGTTTCATTAGTTTCACTGAATTCAGCAGAGTCAATTTCTCGAGCTTCTTCTTTAAATTCGAGGCTTTCATCTGAAAAGATCGATGAAAGGGGAGTTTCTTCAGCAATACCGGATGGTTCGTATGAGGAAATTTCCGGGGTTGATGCGCCGGATGGAAAGATAGCTTCGGGTCTTAATTTTTTTAGTAATCGAGAAGGTTTAGTGTCTTCTTCAGATATAGGCGGTTCATCAATGGTATTCAACCAACCTGGGATTTCCTCCTCGGATTTTGCCGCTTGCGCTTTTGCTTCCATATCATGTTTCATCTGAGATAACCATTCCGGTAATTCGACTTCCTCAGCAGGCGCGATATCATCTTCCGCATTTATTCGGGCGAGATTTTCTTCTTCAGGTTCTTCGATCCACAGCGAGTCTTCTTCGATAGGTTCACTTTCTGACTGATTGATGTCTGATTCTGATAACCAGGCGAAATCATCTTTTCTATCTGCTGAAAAAGGTTCTGTAGAATCGTCGGAAGTTGAAACTTCGGAGAGAAATTCCTCCTTTTCCGGTTCAAAGATCTCAGAATGCAGCATTTCTGGTTGAATATCGGATTGCTGCAACCAGGTGGGAGTTTCTTCTGCTTCATTCTCGGATGTAATGAATGGTTCTGTACTTTCTAACGCTTCGATTATTGGCTCTTCTTCAACAGAAGCGGTTTCTTCTAGCCAGGAAATCTCTTTTTCTGCTGCCGATGGAATTGCAGAGACACCTTTGGAAACCTCGAGGGGTTTTTGGGATTGATCTGGTGCGAGAGATTGAAGCCAATCTGGAATTTCCGCAGGGGCAATTTCTTCTACACCTGACAAATCGGTTTCCTTTGCCAATTTGTCTTCATCTTCGGTGAATTGAATCGTTTCTTCCTGGCTTGGTTCTTCACCTGGAAACGAAAACTCTTCGGAAATTTGCTCCGATTCTTTCAAGACTTCCAAACCTTCTCCGGGTGTTTCCGCTGAGGGTTCTGGTGATAACCAATCAGGTTGGGTTTTTTCTTCTTCCTCTTCAAGCAATTCGCCAACAGGTTTTATCTCTTCGATAGGTTTTTGAGTTGTTTCTTCTGTACTAGTCAGCCAATCTGGTAAATTTTCATCTGGGGTCTCTTTATTATCCATACTGATACCGATGGATGTTGCCCATTCAGGCTGTGTTGCGATCATGGGTATCGCAGCACCTGGTTGCCAATCCAGTTTTTCTAATATAACCTCTGAATCATTCACCTGGTCTGGTGTAGGTGCATTTTCAGTCAGGTGAGCATAGTAGGGATCGAGTTCATACAATTTTTGAAGAAAGGGCTGGGCTTCTGGGAGGCGGTCAGATTTTTTGTAGATTTCGGCTAGTATCCGGTTAGCTTCATAACTATAAGGCAATTTATTGATGATTTCATTACAAATTTTTGCGGCTTCAGCAAGTTGACCAGAAAGATAATATGCTTTAGCAAGATTAGTCTGCAGGTCAAACCGGGAAGGGTCTTCTGTTAATGCAATCCTGAGTTCTGCAATTGCCTGTACATAAAGATCACCGCGCAGATACATTTGTGCGAGAGCACCTCTAGTCAGCCTGATCTTAAGTGGTTCAACTCCTTCACGTTTTCCATGCAGCCGCCGAAGCTCTCCTTGAACTGCGTTATTCGATGGTTGCAATTCGAAAGCACGTTCCATATGCCAGAGTGCATCATCTAAATTACCTTCATCTTCTCGGATGATACTCATACCGACATGCGAGATAAAATCTTCCGGGAACGAAGATAATACGCGTTGGAAAATATCCCCTGCATCGCCGTAGCGCTGGTTTTCTAAAAACGATTTACCTAATAACCGGTAAGTATTAATATGTTTTGGATAAATTGTAAGGATATTACGACAATGGGCAATTGCCTGATCGAACTGGTTATGGGCGATCATTTCTTCTATTTCACGGTTATAGGCTCTTAAAGAGATCTTCGCCATATATATTTACTCCATTCCCACTAAACCGACCTGCATCTTTTTGGGAGATGCATGATTCATGCCCTGAAAAAATAAGAAATCAAAAAATTTTGGTAATTTATCATCGTCTGAAGGATACATCATAGCTTAAAGGGTGTCAAGTTGAATATCCGTTTTGCTGGAGAATTGTTTTTTAATTATAAAACTCATTTGTCGATGATTGGTTAAGAGACTACTGAAAAAGTAGAATTTATTAGGCACCTATATTCGAAATACTTATATAGAAAAATGTTTTCCAACTGCCCGATTAATAAAAAACAACCAACCGGTAATGGTCAGATATACCGGTTGGCAGTATTTGTTTATAAATAATTTAAATTCTTTTTATCAAGCAGGGCTCTCTGCCTTCTGAGTTGTTTCTTTTTTACTGCGATTAATTGCCCACCAAACCAGAGCCAATAAGATGATTGCGACAATAATCACACCAAAATTAATGCTGCCTTGCTGATTAATCAGATTGTATTTAACAATCACTGGCGCAGCTAGGACGCTGACCAAGTTAACTACTTTAATCATTGGGTTGAGAGCCGGGCCAGCGGTGTCTTTTAAGGGATCCCCTACCGTATCACCCACAACACCTGCTTTATGTCTTTCAGAACCTTTCCCTGTATTTGCTTCGATATTGCGGGGTTCATCGTCAATGGATTTTTTAGCGTTATCCCAAGCGCCGCCGCTATTTGCCATGAATACAGCTAATAACTGCCCGCTCAAAATAATACCGGCTAAAAATCCGCCTAAAGCCTCGACTTGTAAAATCAAACCAACTGCTAGGGGCATTAACACAGAAATGACTGCCAGCGGAACCAACTCTTTCTGGGCAGCTGCAGTTGAGATGCTTACAACCCGAGCATAATCTGGCTGAACTGTCCCTTCCATGATCCCTGGAATGCGGAATTGACGCCGTACTTCTTCGACGATCAAACTCGCTGCACGGCTAACTGCTTTGATGGATAATGAACTAAACAGCCAGGGGAGAGCGCCGCCCAATAACAGCCCAATGAAAACTTTGGTTTCAGAAAGGCGAATGGCAGTCATGAGCTCCATGCCCAGTTGACTTTGGACGCGAGCTACATCTGTGATATAAGATGCATATAGGCTGGCTGCTGCAATTACCGCCGAAGCAATAGCAACGCCTTTAGTAATCGCTTTGGTTGTATTGCCTACTGCGTCAAGGTCTGCCATTATTTGGCGGGCTCTTTTTGTTGTATCATCTGTCAAATCGTGCCATGCCATTTCACCAATGCCATTTGCATTATCGGAAATTGGACCGTATGAATCCATTGCCACATTGTTTCCAGTATGGCTGAGCATTCCAATACCGATCATTGCGACAGCGTATAAGACATATACGCTGGGTTGAGATCCATAAAGGAGAACCGCAAAAATAAAACTAATAACGATCACGACCAAAGCCCATACACTCGATTCCATTCCAACCGATAAACCAGAAAGAATGGTAGTGGCAGGGCCGGTTTTTGTAGATTTGACGATTTCTTTAACTGGCGAGTTCTTTGTCGAAGTAAAGAAAGATGTTAGAGGGTTGAAAGCAACTGCTAAACCCACACCAATCGTTGTTAGAGCTGCTAAACGCCAGTCATGGGCGTAAATGATAGCGACCAAGAATGACCAAAATACGGTATTGACGCTGGAAACTTCGTAAGAGCGGAACATTGCTTCTTCGGCATCGTGAGCTCGCAGGAATTTCACAGGGAAATGCTCCCAAATTGGTACGGTAAATGTTCCTATGATTGAACTGATGACACCGATGCCCCGGATGATAAGAGGGTAAACGATCCATTTTAAATCTCCGGTAAGACCAACCAAGGCTAATCCTAAAATTAAGGCTGAAACGATGGTCACTTCGTATGATTCAAAGATATCGGCAGCCATGCCTGCGCAATCGCCAACATTATCTCCAACCAGGTCTGCAACGACAGCGGCATTGCGGGGGTCATCTTCTGGAATGTCTTTTTCCACTTTGCCAACCAGGTCGGCACCTACATCGGCAGCCTTGGTATAAATGCCGCCGCCCACCCGCATGAATAAAGCCAGCAAGGTGCCGCCAAATCCAAAACCTACCAGGGCATCTGGAGCTGCTTTACCGAAATACATAAAGATTAATGTTCCACCCAATAACCCCAAACCATCAGTTAGCATTCCGGTAATGGTTCCTGCATAATAGGCAATAGTCAACGACTCGGTGAAATCGCGTCGTGCAGCTGATGCTGCTCTAACATTGGCTTGAATGGCCATGCGCATACCCAATTGACCAACCAATAAGGAAAATGAAGCGCCCATAATAAATGCAATCGTACGTCCTATGGCTATGGTAATTTGAGCAGTTTGTTCCCCAAATTCTTCTACCGCTTCGACTGAAGGAGGAACCACATACACACTCAGGAAAAGTGCAATTGTCAAAACTGCGATAAGGGGCAATATGGTGCGTAATTGACGGTTGAGATAGCTGTCTGCACCGATGCGGATAGCGTTCCAAACTTCCTGCATTTTCTCGGTACCTTTATCTTTTGTCAGGACCTTTCCGCGTAAAAGCCAGGCATAACCAAGGCTGATAAATGCAGTGATTAAGACGCCGACAATGGCCCATTGTTCGAATAAATTAAGGCCATGCTTTCCCAGTCCTAATATTCCTTCCATGATGACTCCTTATGTGTTAATTAAATTATTAATAAATTACCCAGAGATTTCATTTCTGGGTAATGTTAGCATTAAATATCATACAACAAATAAATTATGGATAATACTCACAACCATGAGCATGTATTTTATCCAATAGGATACGAAAAGTCAAATGAATTGGATGAGATTCCAATTATTCGAATCTGAATAAATTACGAAATTGTCCTATTAATGATAAATCCGAAAGAGATGATTTCAGTCATGTAATTTCGTGAGCTTAAAAACACCTAGGTAAAATACTTACAGTTTTTTTCTCAGGCTCTGATGAATTTCAGAGGAAAGAAATTTTAAAGATGTAAATGAGGTACACGAATATTAGTATTTTATTAGAAAATGATTGTCCTCTTGACATCGACTAAATTTTTAATGTATAAACTTAGGGATATATTTATTAATAGTGTGGATTGCATTATTGTATAAGAGAAATTTCAACTCTTATAAATAAGCACTGCCGCCGGTAGATGGTTGCCGTGCTTTTTGTTGTCACGGGTTGGGCGGTTATATCCAGCTACACATAAATTTCGATGCTGATTATTAGGAGTAATTATGATCCAAGTTGAGGGCTTGACCAAAGACTATGGTTTACGGCGCGCAATCGACGATCTTACTTTCAATGTTAATAAAGGTGAGATTGTAGGTTTTTTAGGTCCCAATGGCGCGGGGAAAACTACCACAATGCGAGTCTTATGTGGTTATATGCCACCAACAGCTGGCAAAGCTAGTGTGGCTGGGTTTGATATTATCGAGCAGTCACTCGAAGCCCGGCGGAAAATTGGATACCTTCCTGAAACAGTCCCACTTTATCCGGATATGACGGTATTCGATTATCTGAAATTTATGGCAGATCTTCGCCACCTTCCCGAAGCTGAAGATCGGGTTGATGATGTTTTGGAAATGGTTCACATGGAAGATCGATCGGGAGGGTATATTGGAAATCTGTCAAAGGGAATGCGTCAACGGGTTGGATTAGCTCAAGCTTTAATTCATGAGCCGGAGGTCTTGATATTAGATGAGCCAACGATTGGCTTAGATCCTGTACAAATCCATGAAGTCCGCAATTTAATTCGAGAAATCGGCAAAGAAAAAACCGTTCTTCTTTCCACACATATACTATCTGAGGCGCAGCAAGTATGTAACCGCGTTTTAATTATTAATAAGGGCAAAATCGTTGTCGAAGATACGCCTGAAGAGCTTCAAGCGAGGTTGGCTGGAGGAAGGCGAATAGCTGTTAGGGTCGCTGGAGACCCTCAAGGTTTGGATCAATTAATTGCGAACATTCCGGGAGTTTCTCGTGTGCTGGGTGTTTTAACCAACGGTATAGATTTTGAAACAGACCCTGGAAATGATGTTAGACCTGAAGTGGCTCGGAAACTTGTTGCCTCTGGATATGATCTTCTTGAGCTTAAACCTTTGGGATTGAGCCTTGAAGATATTTTCCTTGAATTAACGAAAGAACAAAATGAGGAAATAGAGGAAAGGGAAGAAGATGAGCTTGAGGAAAGCGAAGTGGGGGAATTAGAGCAAGATGAAAAGGATGAACAGAAGGAAGGATAGCGCTATGCGAAATGTATGGACCATCGCAAACCGTGAGTATAAATTATATTTTTCTACGCCAGCAGCTTACATGATTGCCGCTATGGTATTTTTGGTGATCGGGATAATTTTTTACGCCAATATCAATTATGCATTAATCCAACAATTTGCACCCAGCGCTGAAATTGTTATTGGGCCATTAGTTACGATTCTCATTTTTGCGTCGCCTGCAATCACTATGCGGCTGATGGCAGAAGAACAACGCCTTGGCACTATGGAATTGTTATTAACCGCTCCAGTGAGAGATTGGGAACTTATCGTAGGGAAATGGCTGGGTGGTTTTCTCTTTATGCTAACTATCATCGCAGTGACTTTAATCTATCCTCTGGTATTAAATCGAATGGTAGACCCAGGCATCGATCAAGGCTTATTGATTTCGGGTTATCTTGGATTGTTATTGATTACCTCAGCCTTGATTGCGATTGGGGTGATGGTATCTTCGTTTTTTAGCAATCAGATTGCTGTATTTTTTGCTACATTAGGCATATTTTTAGTGCTTTGGTTGATCAGTACCCCAGCCCAGGCGGTTGGCGCAGCTGGCGGGGAGCTGCTTAAGTTTTTCGATTTTAGTGAACATTTCTATAACACACTATACATCGGCATTATCGATCTGGCTGATGTTATTTATTATTTGAGTATCACCGCGCTGGCGTTATTTCTTGGCACAATGTCAGTGGAAACACGGAGGTGGCGTTAATGAATCCCAAAATTCGTCGATTTGCCCCTATCGGCTTATACTTCGCGGTCATTGCAGCAATTGTTTCAATTGGGTTGTATGTTGTTCAACGTGAATGGAATCTTTATCTTCAGATCAGTTTGGGCTGCATTTTGATTGGATTAGCTCTTTTTACCATCCTTGATCCGGACAAGGTAAGAATTGCATTAACTGGAAGACAAGCTCGTTATGGAAGCAATGCGCTAGTTTTAAGCCTTGCATTTATCGGAATTCTTGTCGTTATCAATTATTTGGCATATAAAAATACTAAACGATGGGATCTTACAGAAGAAAAACAAAATACTCTTGCGCAGGAAACCATCGATACGCTTAGTAAGCTGCCTCAAAATGTTAAAGCGTTAGCGTTCTTTACCAGCCGGACTAATTCGACAAGCGCTAAAAATTTACTCGATCAATATAAATACTACGGAAAGGGTAGATTCGATTATGAGTTTATCGATCCAGAAAAAGACCCGGTGGCAGCAAAAAATGCGAATATTACTGTCGATGGCACAATTGTTATGCAGATGGGTGATCGCAAGGACCCTGTAAAGTATGTATCGGAGCAAGAGTTGACTGCTTCATTAGTGCGGTTAATGAACCAAGATTCGCCAAAAATCTATTTCCTTACCGGGCATGGTGAAAAAAATCTCACCGAAAGCGGGGATGAATCTTATTCCCGCGTGAAAAGCACACTGGAAAGCAAAAATTACCAGGTTGAATCGTTGAATTTATTAGCTTCCAAAGCTATCCCAGAAGATGCGAGAGTTATTGTCATTGCTGGTCCGCAAAAACCAGTTTCGAAAGATGAAGTTGAATTATTAAAAACTTACCTTGATGATGGCGGTGCACTGGTAGTGATGGAAGAACCTACAGTGGTGACAAAATTTGATAATGAGCCTGACCCACTGGCGGATTACTTGAAAGATTCCTGGGGAATCGAGCTGGGCAATGACATTGTAGTGGATAATTCATCGCAGAATGCCTTTTTAGCAGTGGCTAACTCTTACGGCAATCAGTCGATTACTGAAAAACTGCAGGGAATGGTGACCTTTTATTGGACCGCGCGTAGTGTTCGGATAAGCGAAGAAACTTCAGATATCACTCGCCAGAATTTAGTGTTAACTTCACGGCAATCCTGGGCTGAAACAGACCTAGAAGCATTGCAAAATGAGGAACAGCAACCTCAGATTTCAGCAGATCCGAGTGTGGATTATATGGGTCCAGTTACACTGGCAGTAGCTGCTGAAAATACAGAAAAGAAGCAGCGTTTGGTGGTTTTTGGAGATTCGGATTTTGCCAATAATTCTTTCTTTTCTCAATATGGCAACGGCGATCTATTTATCAATACAATTGACTGGGCTTCTTACCAGGAAACATTGATCAACCTGACACCCAAAAATACTGTCAACCGGATTATGCTTTCCCCCAAGAAATACACCCTCGGATTGATTTTGCTTGGGTCGGTATTTTTGTTGCCTGGATCGGTAATCCTGGGCGGTATCTTAGTTTGGTTTCAACGAAGACGAAGAGGATAAATTTATGATTAGACGTTCCACCTGGCTAGTTCTTGCGATTTTTGTTGTGTTATTAGCAGTTGTTTTATTACTGCCGAAAATCAAAGGAATTGGGACTGAAGCAACGCCTTCAATAACCCCTGCGTTGGAATCGCCGTTTACTTTTTCTGTGAGTGATGTTGTTGAATTCGATGTACTAAGCTCCGATGGTGTTTCAGTAAAAGTAAAGCGCGGCGAAGATAACAAATGGAAACTCGTTGAACCACAGGAAGAAATTTCTGAATCAAATAACGTCGAAGGGGTTGTTTCAGGGGTAATCAATATAAACCTGCTTTCAAAAATTTCCCCGCCACCTCCAGCGGATGTTTCGGGTATTGCTTCTCCCCAATATTTCGTTACGATGATCAACGCCAGCGGAAAGGAGGAAAAATTTTCCATAGGAAATTTAACTCCTACATCCAGCGGTTATTATATCGAAACATCCGATAAACAAGTCTATGTAGCTGATAAATATAAAATTGAGCAAGTTATTGACTTGGTGAAAAATCCGCCTATAAAAGAAACACCTACACCCACGCCAGAAATCAGTGAAACACCTTTGGCATCATCAACACCAAAGCCATAGACGAGGATGGTTGCAAAATTCATTGAACCAGCTAGTTTTTTCGAGTAATGTTTGATTGTGGTACTTAAAATGCAACATTTTACTTATCTATAAGAATATGTTTAGTTCGCAGATATCGCCCAAATTGGGTATTGATTTTGAGATAAAAAACGTGTATTCTGTTTCTAGCATAGATTTTGTTAAAGGTCTGTTATCGACGGGTGATGATCTGGCGGTCGTAGGCGGTGAAGATGGGAATAGTTGGAGAAAACATGATTGAGGAAGATATCTTGAACGTGATTGACGATCACGATGATGAACATTCATCGTTGGCTCGTTTAATCGAACTGGGACGCCAAAAAAATTTCATCACCATCGATGATATTCTTAGCTTTTTCCCAGAAGCTGAAACAGATGTTGATCAATTGGAAGAGGCATTTGCAGCGCTTATAAGCGCGGGTGTTCCATATCTTGATGATGCGCCAATTACTGGTCCCAGCGATGAAGAATTAGTTGAAGATGAAGAAGTTGAAGAAGAAGTCCGGCGTGAATTATCGCTTGACGATAATTACCTGGCAAACATTGATACCGATGATACGATTGGTTTGTATCTCAAAGAGGTGGGGCGGGTTCCGTTACTTACCGCTGAAGAAGAAGTTGAACTAGCCCAACGAATCGAGTGCGGCAGGCTGGCGCGTGAAGAATTGGCACGCGGCAATGTTTCTCCCAGACGAAGAACGGAGCTGCAAATCCTTATCGAAGATGGCTGGGCAGCTCGTGAACATTTGATCACTGCAAATTCCAGGCTGGTGATCAGCGTAGCAAAAAAGTATATGGGAAGAGGCGTTCCTTTTCTGGATTTAATTCAAGAGGGCAATATTGGGTTAATCCGTGCAGCGAAGAAATTCGATTATCGGCGAGGACATAAATTCAGTACTTATGCCACCTGGTGGATACGTCAAGCCGTTACTCGTGCTATTGCTGATCAGGGACGAACTATTCGTGTTCCTGTACATATGGGTGATCAAATCAATAAACTCTTACGCGTGCAACACCAATTAACCCAGCGGCTAGGCAGAGATCCTTCGGTGGAAGAATTGGCGGATGCCTTGGATGTAACACCGCAGAAAGTTGAAAATATGATTCAGGTTGCCCGCCGGCCATTATCTCTGGAAACGCCTACCGATGATGAAGAAGATTCCGTGTTAGGTGATTTTATTCAGGATGAGGAAGTCCCAGCGCCTGATGAAACAGCAACTTACAATCTATTGAAAGAGCATCTTGAAGTCGTTTTAAATGGATTGCCACCCCGTGAAGTCCGGATTTTACAACTGCGTTATGGACTGTTAGATGGACAAGCCTACACCCTGGAAGAGGTGGGCAGAAAGATGGGTGTTACCCGTGAGCGTGTTCGTCAGATCGAAGCCCAAGCTTTAAGCCGCCTGCGGCATCCGGCGATTCGGCGAAAATTACGGGAGTATTTGGGGTAATTAAATATTATTATGTAAATAACACCGGTCAAAAATAATCGAACGGTGTTGTTTATTTTTTTGCGAAAATCAACATGCCATCAGAGCCATACATGTCCGTTGGAATTTTTTCGAGCAGTTTATATTGCTTTTGAAATCGATCGTCTTTTAATAATCCCAACCTGCCATAAACTTCAAGAATGACAACATAATCGGGTTTGTAATCCATGATTAAATCTGGGGGAATGGCGTAATTGATCACATAGTATTGCCTATCCAGCGGATAATAATTGAGTGCTTGCGATGAATTCAATCCAACCGTATCTAAAATACGCAGACCGGTAAAAAACCCTAAAACACCTACATCACCTGCAGCCAGTGTTGCATTGGGAGTAGTTTGGATTTCGGGTATTATTCGATCAGCTGCTTTTTTATACAATAATTCCAGCTCGATGTATGCCATACCTGGTGCTGGAGAATTTGTGCCATGATCGGGAGTTAGAACCCAATTCCTGCAAGATAAAAAAAATGGAGGGAAAATCATCAACACCGGTATTAATATCGAATTGAACATCGTCACTGGTTTTCTATCTGACAACATGTGCTCGATTTTTTCAAAAATCGAGCGGAAGAGTTTTTCTGCACCAATGAGGATGAGCATAAAATAAAATGGCAGCGGAGGCGTTAGATACCAGCGGAAGATCAATGGATTGGCAATAGCAAAAGCACCAAAATATAAAAAAGGATAAATCATAAGGTAGCTTATCCGCCGATCATTTTTCCAGAAATGGAGTACGCCTACGAGTGATAAGAAGGGGTATAAAACAAATCCAAGTCCGATTCCCCATGTGCCGAATGTAAGATTTTCGAAAAACGGTGTGGCATAATGTTGCAGTAAACGGATCAGCGCAGCATTGGCAGGTAATAGGTAAGTTACACTTTTCGCCAGGATCGAATGGGGGATTGGTGATCCAAAATAATAACTAGAAAAAATCACCCAGGGGAGGACGGATATTAAGAAGATACCGAATTCTTTTAATAACGATGAGTAATTCTTAGGAGAAGTAGAAAGAAACGAATATAACCGGCTTATAAAGAGTAAACCGATGAATATTAATGCATCGGGACGGGTGAGAAGGGATAGAGCCGCAAAAAGTGCAGCGAGAAAAAATTGGTTATGAATAACACAATACAACACGCTGACTAATAACAGTACATAAATGCTGGTTTCCAACCCGCCAATAGCGAATGTCACACTATAGGGGGCAATCGCCCAGACCATTGATAGAGAAATCCCTGCAAATGGAAATCGGTATCGCTTACAAATTTGGAATAAAAGGATACATGTTGCAGCATCGGCAAAAGCATTGATCACCAGTGCGATCCAGGGAAAAGGAGCGTTAATATTTCCGGTAAAAAATGCAATAAAACTTAACAAAAGCGTATAGAGAGGCGTAGTTGTGCCTAAAATATGCTCACCCTGGTTGTAGACAAATCCATTCCCGGCTAAAATATTACGGGAGTATCGAAATGTAATAAATGAATCATCGATGGTACGCGGCCCAGGAATAATCCTTGCAACAAGAGCAAAGGTGAAAACGCCGATGAGAAAAAAGTATATCAGCCTGGATTTTTTATCCGACATATTACCATTATAAACGAGACAAACCGCGGTGAAATCATTTATCATTCACAATTCTGAAATGCACTGGTGGTGGGGGATAGTCTTTGCATTAATATGCGCGGTAATACTAAAAATCACTTTATTCACTGGCGGCTTAATACCATTCAATGCTGATGAAGCGGTGGTGGCATTAATGGCGCGCCATATTTTGCAAGGGCAATTTCCCATATTCTTTTATGGACAAGCCTATATGGGCAGCCTGGACGCCTGGCTGATTGCAGGGGGATTTTTAATCTTTGGGCAGCAAATTTGGGTCATTCGATTAGTACAAATGATTATTTACCTGGGAACAATATTTACTACAGCGCTGATAGCCAAATCCATTAGTGGAAATGAGAGGAATGGTATTGTTGCAGCGTTATTAATGGCATTTCCCACCATTAATGTAACACTATACACTACTGCCTCCCTGGGAGGATATGGGGAGACAATGCTGATTGGGAATATCATAATCCTGGCTGCACTGCGCATAGCCAATCTATCCGAAACAAGAATGTTTGCTAATTGGTTGATTTTTGGTTTTTTTATCGGTTTAGGGATTTGGGTGTTCGGTTATTCTTTAGTTTATTCGATTCCTGCGCTGATCTGGCTGATGTGGCAAATTATCCTTCGCATAAAATCCATAAAATTATCTAGCAGAGAAATTGTAAATGGGATTATCGCTAATTTTCTTGGATTGATGATTGGTGGAATAATTGGATGCTTTCCATTGCTAATTTTTGCTTATTCAAACGGGATGGGTCGGTTATTCTCAGAGTTGAGGGGCGGAGCTATCGCAGGTGTAGAACAGCTTTCTTACCTTCAGCAGATTAGCCAACATTTGTGGAGTTTGCTGGTTTTGGGGAGCACGGTCATATTTGGAATACGTCCGCCTTGGGAAGTGCGCTGGCTGGTATTGCCCTTGCTTCCTTATGCGATGGTATTTTGGCTTGGTGCAGTCTGTTTTGGCATCAATCATTCGATTAAAATCCAGCGATCGAAGCCGGGCTGGTTATTATTAACTGGGGTAGTAGCCTGTGTCTGTTTGGGATTTGTTATGACGCCTTTTGGCGCAGATCCTTCGGGGCGATATTTTTTAGTATTGATGGCTCCGCTGGCAATCATGGCTGCTGAGATGATCTTATGGTCATATGAACGAATTGGGAAATGGAGTTTTACACTGGCTGGGCTGATTATTATCTATAATATTGCCGCAACGATCCAATGCGCTAACCGCTATCCTCCCGGGATCACCACCCAGTTTTATGAAATTTCTCAAATCGATCACCGTTACGACCAGGAATTAATCGATTTCCTGATCGAGCATGACGAAAAGTATGGTTATTCCAATTATTGGGTGAGTTATCCTCTGGCTTTTTTGTCGCAGGAAGAACTCATCTATACACCAAGACTGCCTTATCACGCCGATTTCCGTTATACTGAACGTGATAATCGTTATCTACCGTATGAACAAATGGTTGATTCTTCAAAAAGAGCTGCGTATATCACCACTAATCACCCAGCGCTAGACCAGTATTTACGAAACGAATTTACTAAACTGGATGTCGCGTGGCAGGAAGCAGAGATGGGCGATTACCATATATTTTATGATCTCTCTCGGAAAGTAACGCCGGAGCAAATCGACCTGTGAAGAAACCGCTGATGAAATTAACCTTCGAGCGCCTGGTTATTCTGATTACTTTCCTGGCAATATTCGCTATGGCAGCACGCATCTCAGTAGATAGCGATACCTGGTGGCATTTGCGCGCTGGGCAATGGATGCTGGAAACAGGAAGAATACCCGATAGCGACCCATTTTCCTACACCCGTTATGGTGCCGAGTGGCATTATCCGGGCTGGCTGGTCGAAATACCAATGTATGGGATATTCAAAGTTTTTGGCGCCGGGGGATTGAATTTGTGGACAGCAGTAATGGTTTGCCTGGCTTTTGTTTTTATCTGGAAGACGACCGAAGGGAATATTTACGTACGAGCTTTCACGATGATCCTGGCAGCGGCAGCTTCAGGGGTATATTGGGCAGCCCGTCCTTACCTGGTAACGTTTGTGTTTTCAGCCGCATATATCTGGTTATTTGAAACCATGCGTAAAAATGAATACCGGTCGATCAGACGAGACGCGGTGTGGTTGTTGATTTTGATGGTATTGTGGACCAACAGTCACGGAGGATTTTTTATAGGTTTTCTGGTATGGGGAGTCTATTTGTTTTCTGGCGTCATTGGTTGGATTACGCAGAAACATGATTTTGGAGTAATTAAGAGCCTGATGATATCAGGATTGTTGTTAGCAGGATGTGTGTGTATCAATCCTTATGGGCTCGAAATGCTGGCATATCCGTTCAAAACCGTGGGCATCAGCGCTTTGCAGAATTATATTCAGGAGTGGCAGTCGCCCAATTTCCATGAGATCAATGTACAACCCTTCGCTTGGCTGATCCTGCTGGTATTGGCTGCAGTCGGCTTCTCGGGACGCAAGATGCTGTGGAGTGATTTTTTCCTGGCAGGCGGCTTTGCTTTCATGGGATTGATGGCAGGGCGTAATATTGCCCTGTTTAGCCTGACAGCGCCGATGGTAGTCACGCGCCATTGTTCTCCCTTGTTGGATGGTTTTATGCATTCCAAATTGGGATTGAGCTCAACGCGCAGCGTAACGCGCCGGCAAAATATATTGAATTGGATCATCTTGGCGCTGCTTGTTTTTACGGTACTGGCGAAGGTTACTTTGGTATTTCCGGTATCTGCCAATGAACAAGCCTTTCAAAAGATATTCCCGGTGGGGGCAGTGAACTACATAGAACAAACGAAACCGGCAGGCAGGATATTCAATTCGTATAATTGGGGAGGCTATTTATTATGGGCCCTTCCCGAGTATCCCGTATTCATCGACGGACGCACCGACTTGTACGATGATGAACTCATCGATGAATGGATCAAGGTGGTGCAGGGGCAGGATGGCTGGGAGCAGACGTTGGACGAATGGCACGTCACATTCATCCTGATCGAACCGGGGATGAATGTGACGTCGTTGTTGAAAGATGGGTGGCGTTTGAATTACGAGGACGCGATGGCGCAAGTGTGGGTGAGAAAATAATAATCCAATGGGTAATTTTAGTGTGGGTCTACCTTCCGTTTATAAATAGGTACTCCTTCAATATAAGTTTCAATGTTGTAACTATTTATAAGTACTTTCTCAAATCGATTTTCGGGATCGATGGAAGTGACCGGTGGATCAAGTGCAACAACGTATGCCGGGATACCGTGATATATAGCAGAAATAATCTCTTCATACGCACCGGGATAATATAATACTTGTAATCTGTATAAATATGGAACAGCACTTCGTCTATTTGAAAGAAAATAATATTCCGCTTCAAAAAAGGCTACATAAATAATTTCTTCTGGCTTAGTGTGATTTTTAATATATTGGGTTATTTCATGTGCCTTTTGGTAACCAGGTCGATGAAACAATATCCAAGCTCCTGTGTCTGGTTTTATGAATATAAAAAAACTAAAAAATGCCAATGAAAATAATAATAATGAAAAAATTGGTAGCTTAACAAGATGATTTTTCGTATTCCAAATAGATAATAGTCCAATAGATGATCCAAATGCAAGAGGAGGGATTATTTGAATAAAATAGTGATATTCCCAATTTTTTCCTATAGCCATACCTAAAAATGATGATATGAACCAAGAAAATAGAAAAACCTTTTTCTTAAATTCAATATCTTTATAACCAATAATGGATAATATTAATAATGGTAGCCATACGATACTTGTCTTATAAAAATTAGATATGACATTTATTGTTGGATATCCATGCAAATTAAGTCTATAACCGGCTATGGTAGTCCAATATTTGGAAATTCCAACACTAATAGAACCATGTATACATGCAAGAATAATCAGGGAAATTGAAAAGATTAAAAACTGAAAAATATTTTTCCAACTTGTTTTATTAAAAATCAACCAAATGATGCCTAAAAAGACGATACTACCACCAGATGGTTTAAGCAAAAATGCCATAGATACGAATAAACCTGCAATGCTATATTTTTCACGTAACAAAAAATATGCTGAAGCCGTAGCTGGCAGCAAGGCAAATACTTCTGCATTTGAAGTAAACCCCTCAATTTGAGGCATTGTAGAAAAGAAAGTATAGATTATCGAAGCAATAGTTGCGTAACGATGGTTTGTTAATCGTTCGGTAATGCGATACAAAAATACCCCTGTCCCCATTGCCCAAATAGTCCCCCACAATCGAATAGCCCAGGTTTGGGTCCCAAACAGAGCCATTCCCAATTTATAGACCAGAAAAATACCTTGTGGGCGGTCGAACCAAAGTTGATCAGAATATAGTGTTAAACCTTGAAACCACCATTGTGCTCCATATGCATATCCCCCTTCATCCGAAATTAACGGCCACTTCATAAAAGGCATTCTAATAATAATGGTAAAGATACACACGAAGATAATTATTTGAATGTCTTTTCGAAAAAAAATGGATAACGAGTGATGTTTACCTTCATAATCCCCACCATGAAACCTAATGTTAATTAATCGGAACAGGTTCTGGTTTTGTATCTCGTTTTTGTTTAATATAAATTGTTACCAGGAAAATTATTGAAGCATAAAGATACCCTGCGATCAAATCGACGACATAGTGATGACCTAAATATAAAGTCGATATAGCGACGCCGATGGGAAGGAGAATCATCCATAATACTTTTTTACCCCAGATTGAAAACAGATACATGCAAATAAAACAAGGGTATGCCATATGCAGTGAGGGCATGGCAGCAACTTGATTGGGACCGGCAAATTCTACCAGTGTGGGATATTTGAAAAAATTCGTTAAAAAAACAGGCTGATCCGTGAGGTAACCATATTTCGTAGCCCACCAGGGAGGCGCAGCGGGGTAAATAATGTAAGTAATAAAGCCGGCATAAGTCAATGCGATCAGCCCAATGATGAAATACCAGTAATGTTCCTTTTTTTGATACCAAAGGACGATTGCGGTAATAACAGGAACAAGGAAATGCGACATATAAAACAGATTTAGAATTTCTGTTAATACGTGGGTATAGGGTTGGTTGGAAAATGCTACTTGAAAGAATGCTGCCGGAATAATTCCTTTGAATAGAAATTTTTCGTAAGTGATCAAATCGAGGATATGAATGCGAGCAGGGGTAAGATCGTCCACAAAACTACGCAAGGATTGGAATGTTAATAGCATAATAAAAAGGGGCAGCAAATCAATCAATAAGCTGCGTTGTTTTGCCCGCCAGATCATTACAGCGATTGATAATGCAATAAGCATTTCCAAAGAAGGGAAAATATTTCTGGAGACATAAAAAAATGAAAGTCCCAGGATGAAAAATATTTGCAGGATGAGCAGCAGTTGGTTTTCAGTGAGCTTTTTCATCGATGTAGCCATAACTCTTTCCCTTTGAAATTATTGAGATCAATAATATTAACAAAGACCAGCCATAAAGCCAGCCTAATAAAACAAGATGAAATTGTGAAAAATAATAGTTATCGAAAATCGATGAAACAGGAATAATTAATATCCCTGCGGATATCAAAGAAAGGATATTCCATTTATATTTTAAAAAATATGGCAGCAGGAA